>USMA01000150.1 GCA_900555765.1 uncultured Collinsella sp. | reverse complement strand
ACGGCGTGGATCTGCACGACCTTTCGCAAGACGAGATTCGCGGGCATATCGCTTACGTGCCGCAGAAGGCGTGGCTGTTCTCGGGCACCGTGGCAAGCAATCTGCGCTTTGGCAACGAAGACGCGACTGAGGCCGACATGCTTCATGCGCTCCAGGTTGCCCAGAGCACCTTTGTGCTCGATCAGCCGCAGGGGCTCGATACCCCGGTGGCGCAGGGCGGCACGAACTTTTCAGGCGGCCAGCGCCAGCGCCTGGCCATTGCTCGCGCGCTCATGAAGCAGGCCGATCTGTACATCTTCGATGACAGTTTTTCGGCCCTGGACTTTAAGACTGATGCCGCCCTGCGCCATGCGTTGCAAGATGAGACGCGTGACGCTGCGGTGCTCATCATCGCGCAGCGCATCTCGACGATCTTGCACGCCGACCAGATTGTCGTGCTCAAGGACGGCGAGGTTGTGGGCTTGGGCACGCATGGCGAGCTTATGGAAACCTGCGAGGTGTACCGCGCCATCGCGGAATCGCAAATGAAGGGAGGTGAGTAGCATGGCCGAGGAGCTCAAGAAGCAGGGCGGCGTTGATGACGCCGTTGCCGCGGGGCTGGTCGAGGAAACGGCTGCCGTGGCACCCGAGCTGGATGACGCCGCCAAGGCTGCAGCCGAGCGCGAGGCTCGCCGCCAAGCGCTCTACGAGGAAAACGAGCGCGCCGAGGACGAGCGCGCCCGCGCTGAGGCAGAGCGCATGCGCGATGTGGACGACGAGGACGAGGACGAGAAACCCCGCGACACCTGGGCGACGGTGCGCCGCCTGTGGAGCGAGGCTGCCGGCGACCATTGGCGCTTCTATATCGTGTTCGCGAGCATTGTGTTCTATGCCATCTTTAACACCGCTGCGCCGGCATATAGCGCCCGTGTGATCGATGAGCTGTGGGGCCACATTCAGGTGGCGTTTGCCAACGATACCACCTTCAACATCACCTGGGAGAACTGCGGCAGGACCATCTTCATCTACTTTTTGATTTGGACGGCCGCCGCTTCGTTCTACGCGCTCCAGAGCTTTTTGATGTCGAGCGTGGCCGAACGCCTCAATCTGCGCCTGCGCAACCGCATCGCGCAAAAGCTCAACCGTCTGCCGCTCGCTTATTTTGACGCGCATCGTCCCGGCGAGGTCGTCAGCCGCGCGACCAACGACCTGGACAAGATGTCCGAGAGCATGCAGCGCGGATTGCTGCAGCTGCTGGTGTCGATCGGTACCGTGGTGGGCGCCGTGAGCGTGATGTTCGTGTTTAGCGTGCCGCTCACGCTGGTCTTTTTGTTCTTTATGGCGTTGTCGCTGCTGGTGACGAAGGTCGTCTCGCGCCGCACACACGATGTGACGGGCGAGCGCCAGGAGTGGGTGTCCAAGATTACGAGTGCGGTCGAGGAGGGCTACTCGGGCCGTCTGGTGATCCGCGCGTTTAACCGCGAGCGCCAGAGCTCCGCTGAGGTGCACGAGGCTTCGAAGGAACTGGCTCGTGTGAGCACCACGGCCGACTTTATGATCAATGCCGTCGGCCCCGCGGTGCGCTTTATTGGTCGCCTGGCGCAGATCGTGATCGCGCTCGTGGGCTGCAGCATGCTGGTCGCCGGCCACATGACCGTCGGCGTGTTCCAGGCGTTCTTCCAGTTTATCTACGAGGCGTCCGAACCCATGACGCAGCTGTCGTTCACTTTCAACTCGCTGCAGAGCGCGCTGGCGAGTGCGGAGCGCGTGTTCGACCTGCTCGATGAACCAGAGATGGAGGCCGATCCGCTGCCGGACGAGGCCGCCAAGCTGCCGGGTCGCATTGAGGGCCGCGTCGCTTTTGAGCACGTGCGCTTTGGCTATTCGCCCGACAAGCCGCTTATGCGCGACGTGTCGTTTACCGCCGAGCCGGGCCAGAAGGTTGCCGTGGTGGGAACCACGGGCGCAGGCAAGACGACGCTCATCAACCTGCTCATGCGCTTTTACGAGATTGACGGCGGGCGTATTACGCTCGACGGCGTGGATACGAGCCGCATGGACCGCGGCGAGCTACGTCAGCAGTTTGGCATGGTGCTGCAAGACGCCTGGCTGTTCGACGGCACGATTGCCGAGAACATCGCCTACGGCTGCCCCGAGGCAACGCGCGAGGAGATTGTTGCGGCTGCGCGCGCCGCCCAGGTTGACTTCTTTGTGCGCACCATGCCGCAGGGCTACGACACGCGCGTGGCCAACGATGCCGAAAGCATCAGCCAGGGCCAGCGTCAGCTGCTGACCATCGCACGCGTGCTGCTCAACAACCCGGCGATTCTCATCCTGGACGAGGCGACCTCAAGCGTGGACACGCGCACCGAGCTTGCTATCGGCCGCGCCATGGACGCGCTCATGCGCGGGCGCACGAGCTTTGTGATCGCGCATCGCCTGTCGACTATCGTGGATGCCGACCTGATCTTGGTCATGGATCACGGCAACATTATCGAGCAGGGCACGCATAAGGAGCTGCTCGCAGCCGAGGGTGCCTATGCCGACCTCTACTTGAGCCAGTTCGCCTAATGCGACAAAGGGACAGTCCCACATGTCACATCAAAAAGAAAGGCGCGCCGGGGATGAATTCCCTGGCGCGCCTTTGCGTTGGCGTCAATGTTGTCGGTGGCCGTCCGCCTCTAGCGTTCGTCCGCGAGCTTGGCGACGAGGGCCTTGAGCTCGGCCACCTCTCGCTCGAGTTCCTTGACGCGGCGGGCATTCTCGGTGATGCCTTGACGGTTGAGCGCGGATTGCTCGGCGGCGTCGTCGGGCATGTACTCGCGGTGCTGCTTGGCGTCGAAACTCTCCTCGAACACGCGGCAGCCGTTGCGCTTGATGATGCGTCCCGGCACGCCCACGACGGTGCAGTTGTCGGGCACGTCCTTGACGACGACCGAGTTGCCGCCGATCTTGACGTTGTTGCCGATGCGGATGTTGCCGAGCACTTTGGCGCCCGTGCCCACGGTGACGTTGTTGCCGAGCGTTGGGTGGCGCTTGCCGGTTTCGTTGCCGGTGCCGCCGAGTGTAACGCCCTGGTAGAGCACGCAGTTGTCGCCCACGATGGTGGTTTCGCCGATGACGACGCCCATGGCATGGTCGATAAAGAAGTGCTTGCCGATTTGTGCGGCAGGGTGAATTTCGACGCCGGTAATATGGCGCGTGATTTGCGAGAGCACGCGGGCGAGCGAGTGATGACCGTGCTCCCAGAGCCAGTGCTCGGGCACGTGGTTCCACTTGGCGTGCAGGCCGGGGTACGAAAGGAAAATGACCAGACCGTTTTGCGCAGCGGGATCCTGCGCTTGGACGGTCTTGATGTCCTCGCGAATGGTATTGATAAAGCTCATCGGCCGCCCTCCCTTAGCGCCATGGCAATGCGATTCAATAAAGTATAGCGATTTACTAGGGATTAGGAAGGACAATCTTGGCGCCATTGCGCTACAGGTGTCAGTTATGCAAACTTGCTGGTAATGGAGTCATGCTTTTGTGGGGTTGCGCACGAGGGGGCGCCGCAACCGTATACTGGTCAACTTGGACGTATCCGCGCCCACAACTGAGAGGTTTTACTTCATGGGTTTCATCAATTTTATCGCCGAGCTGCTCAAAGACCCGCGCACCGCGATTGCCAGCTGGATCGCCGCCGGCCCGCTTATGGCCTACGGCTGCGTGTTCCTGATTATCTTCATTGAGACAGGCGTGGTGTTCTTCCCGTTCCTTCCCGGTGATTCGCTGCTGTTTGCTTCGGGCTTCTTTGCCCACAACGGTGGCTTTAACATCGTGGCACTGCTGGCCGTCGCATGGGCTGCTGCCATCCTGGGCGACCAGTGCAACTTTATGATTGGTCACTTCTTTGGCAAAAAGATTATCGCTTCGGGCAAGGTCAAGGCCATGACGCCCGAGCGCATCATAAAGTCCGAGGATTTCTTGGATAAGTGGGGTCACCTGGCCATCTTCCTGGGCCGCTTCTTCCCGTTTATCCGCACCTTTGTGCCCTTTATCGCCGGCATGGGCGGCATGCACTGGCGCAACTTTGTCATCTTTAACGTGCTGGGTGGCATTACCTGGTCAACGCTCATTACGCTGCTGGGCTACTTCTTTGGCG
>USMA01000149.1 GCA_900555765.1 uncultured Collinsella sp. | reverse complement strand
AAGCTTGCCTCGGGCGCGTCTCTGATTCTGGAGATCGATGTCCAGGGTGCCCTGCAGGTGAAGGAGCGTTTCCCCGAGGCCGTGCTGATCTTTATCAAGCCGCCTTCGCTTGAGGTACTCCGCGAGCGTCTAGTCGGTCGCGGTACCGAGACGCCCGAGACGATTGAGCTGCGTATGGCAACCGCCGCCGATGAGCTTGCCCTTGCCGACCGCTACGACGACGTCGTGGTTAATGACGATCTCGACCGCGCGACCGATGAGCTCGTTCGCGTTCTCGATATGCATGAAAGGATCTGAGGTCCGTGTCCGTTGTAAAGCCTTGCATTGACGATCTTCTGGAGAAGACCGATCACAACCGCTTCCTGCTCGCTTCGCTTGCCTCCAAGCGCGCCTGCGACATCAATAGCATGCTGCGTGGCCAGCACAACCGCGTGCTTGCCGTCCAGGATGTCGATGACATCACCATCGGGCTTTCCGGTGCCGATACCATCTCGATGGCTATGGACGAGATTGTCGACGGCGACATCTCTTACGATGAGGCCCGTTACGAGAAGGCGCTCGGCCACAAGGTTGCTGAAGCCTAAATGGCGGCTCGCGTCTGCCTGGTCCACTATCACGAGGTTGGACTGAAGGGTAAGAACCGCGCACATTTTGAGCATATCCTCATGGATAACATCAAGGCGGCCTTGGCCGCCTTTTCCGTGAATGCCGTGTCTCGAATTTCCGGTTATATCCTCGTGACCTTTAACGAGCATCAGGCCGACGAGGCGGCGCGTGTCATTCGCACCGTTCCCGGCGTTGCTCGTGTGTCTTTGGCGTATCACACCAATCGCGACCCTCAGGAGTACTGTGCCGCCGCCGTGAAGGCGCTGCGCGAGTTTGGTTCCTTCGATTCGTTTAAGGTGCACGCCAAGCGCTCCAATACCGACTATGAGCTCACCTCGATTGACATCAATCGTCAGGTGGGCGAGGTGTTGTGCGAGGCGTTTCCTGATAAAAAGGTTCAGATGCACGATCCTGACGCTATGGTGCACGTACTGGCGGTCCAGGGTAGCGTCTACGTGTATGCGCGCTCCGAGCGCGGCGTGGGCGGTCTGCCGGTGGGTTCTGCCGGCAAGGTCGAGACGCTGCTGTCGTCGGGTATCGATTCTCCGGTGGCGACCTGGATGCTCGCGCGTCGCGGCGCGGTGTGCGTGCCGGTACATTTCTCCGGTCGTCCGCAGACGCCCGATACGAGCGAGTATTTGGTGCAGGACATCATCCGTGCGCTTGAGCCGGGTGTCCAGATCGGCCGCCTGTACGTGGTGCCGTTTGGTGACTGCCAGCGTGAGATTTCGGTCACCTGTCCCAGCAACCTGCGCGTGATCATGTATCGCCGTATTATGTATTCGGTTGCCGAGCGCATTGCGCACATCGAGGGCGCCAAGGCCATCGTGACGGGCGAATCGCTTGGGCAGCTTGCCTCCCAAACGCTTGAGAATATCATGGCCGTCAACGAGGCCGTGAAGATCCCCGTGTTCCGTCCTCTCATCGGTTCGGATAAGCAGGAGATCATCGCGCGTGCCCAGGAGATCGGCACGTTTGATATCTCGACCGAGGCCGCTCCCGACTGCTGCACGCTGTTTATGCCGCGCCGTCCCGAGCCGCACGCTAAACTCGATGCCGTGCATGAGGCCTGGGAGTTGTTCGATCACGAGGAGATGATCGAGCGCCTGCTCAAGCAGACCGAGTACATCGACTTCGAAAGCAACACGTATAAGGCCCCTAAGACCTTAAAACGCAAACATTCGGAGCTTGCTCCGCGTGAGATTTACCAAGATCACGAGTAAATTTGTGCATAGACCGACGATGCGCCTGTATCGTCGGTCTTTTGCTATCTGGGCTTTTTGCGGCTAAGTGTTCATTTGCTGACGTGTGCCTGAATAAATGGACAGATTTGTGCAAGGTTTTGGTCGGTATTTGGTTTGACCGCTAAAACCGGTTTTGGAGCGTGGCTGTTGCAGGGCTTTTTTCCTGACACGATGGTGTTGGGAGGTTTTGCTATGGCGCAGCGCGAACAACACGAACGGGTCAAAAAGATGGACCGCTGGGCGGACAAGTTGCTCGGTCACAAGGCTCAGGTGATGGCGATCCTGGTTGTCATTGCCGCCGCGAGTGGCTTGACGATGGCAAGTAATAATAGACGCTCCAGTGGCGAGTCGATAGAGCGAAGTGATGAGGCGAGCGCCTCGGATGCGCGCGGGTCCAAGGATGCGTCTCCTGATGATGCCGATGGGTCTTCGGCCAAGAGCTCCTCTGCTGCCGAGGTGTACGTTGATGTGGATGGCGCTGTTGTGAGGCCTGGCGTGTATCGGCTCAAAGAAGGAGCACGGGTGTCCCAAGCGATCGATGCCGCCGGAGGGCTTACGGCCGAGGCGGATGTGACAGGGCTTAATCGTGCGTCCAAGATCACAGATGGCCAAAAGATCTATGTTCCGACGGTGGGGGAGCAACAAGCGGCTGCGGCGGTCGGCGGGGCCGCAAGTAGTGCTGTCACGACCCCTGGCGCGGGGTCTTCGTCGGGGCTCGTGAACATCAATACGGCAAGTGCGGCAGAGCTACAGACGCTCTCGGGCATCGGTCCCTCCATGGCCCAGTCGATTATCGATGAGCGGACAAAGAACGGTGCTTTTGCCTCGGTTGACGATCTGATGCGTGTGTCGGGAATCGGCGAGAAGAAGCTTGCCAAAATCAAAGATTGCATCTGCGTATGAGTGCGACCGAGCGCGAGCATGTGATGCCTCCGCGGCCCCTGATTCCGTGGACGATGGTCCTGTGTGCCGGTATGTGCATAAGCTGCGCCTTGGTGCTCAACGTGGCCGCTGATGCGCTGCTGAGGGAGCGGGCGCTGGCAGTCGGGCCGCTATGGACCATTCCCGTTGCGGCGGCGGTTTTCGTTGTGCTGGCTCAATCTTGTGCGCGGCTTGCCCCTTGGAAGCGGTGGCTGTATGCCGCGTCCGTCGGTCTCGTGGCGGGAGCGGTCGTCTCGGCGTGGTGGGCTGTGGGCGCGCTAGGCGCCTCGAAGGCGCTCGACGGGCGAGCGGCAAGCAGCCTCGAGTTTGTCGTGCAGGGTGATCCATCCATAAACGACGACGTGTATTCCTATCCCTGCGAGGCACGCGCGGACGGTAAGAACTTGGCAACGGTTCGCCTATCGTGTGACCGCGAGCTCAAGGTCGGGGCGCACGTGCGTGTTATCGGTCGCGTTTCACGTTTTGAGAACGATGCGTATGGACGATCGCGCGTGCTCCGAGGCGAGGTGCGCAAGGTTAAAGCCGTTCGAGTTGTGTCGGTCGATGAGGGCTCTCCGGGGCCGCTGCTTCGGCTGCGAAATGGGCTGCTTGCGTCCATCGCGGCTGCGACCGACCCGGCGCGTGCGCTCATAGCCGGTGTCGTCTGCGGTCGTTCGGCCGAGCTGCGCGCCCAACCGGCGGGCGACTGGTTTTCGGTGACGGGAACGGCGCATCTTATCGCCGTCTCGGGCAGCCATTTGGCTATCGTGGGGTTTGTAATCGAGGGCGTATTGCAAAAGACTCGGTGCTCACGTGGTCTTCAGCGGGCGATATTGGCGATAACGCTTGTGGGCTACGTTGCCTTTACGGGCGCGTCTCCCTCGGCCGTGCGCGCGTGCTGCATGGTGTTCGCGACGCTTGTCGTAAACGGCGCGGGGCGTCGCCGGCACGGCGCATCGGCTCTCTTCGTAACCATGTCCATCTTTGTGCTGCTGCGGCCGACGGTTCTGTTCGAGATGGGCTTTCAGCTTTCATGTGCCAGCGTCTTAGCCATTCTGTGCTTTTGCCCCTATGCGACCTACGCTTTGGGTGAGCTGGGTGTGCCATCGGGCATTGCCAGCATGCTATCCGCCACGCTGTGCTCGCAACTGGCGACACTTCCCATTACCATTCCTGCCTTCGGTACGTTCTCGCTCATTGCTCCGTTGGCAAATGCGGTCATCGGTCCGGTGGTGAGTGCGCTGCTTGCTGTGTCGATCGTGCTGGTTCCCTTTTCGCTCGTGGCTCCGTTGCGGACTTGGGCGCTCGTTGTGCCCATGATTGCCGCCCGTTGCGCGCTGTTTTTCGAGCAGCTGTTTGCCG
>USMA01000148.1 GCA_900555765.1 uncultured Collinsella sp. | reverse complement strand
TCGAGACGCCGCTCGCCGAGCTGGCCGGTATGTGCGCCGGCGCCATCGCGGGTGCCGCCACGGGCATTTTGACCACCGTCTTCGAGATTCCCGCGATCCTCGCCGGAATCCTCACCCAGATTAGCCTGTGGTCCATCAACCTGCGCATCATGGGCAAGTCCAATACGCCCATTCTTGCCAAGGGCACCGTGTTCTCGGCCGTCAGCAATATGACCGGACTGCCGCAGTCCACTGTTGCCATCATCTTGGGCATTCTGCTCGCCGTGGCTATCGTTGCCATCCTGTATTGGTTCTTTGGCACCGAGATCGGCTCGGCGCTGCGCGCCACCGGCAACAACGAGTACATGATCCGCGCTCTGGGCGTCAACACCAACTCCACCAAGATGATCGCCCTCGTGCTCTCCAACGCCCTCATCGGCCTTTCGGGCGCGCTCATCTGCCAGTGCCAATAGTATGCCGACATTGGTATGGGCACCGGTGCCAGCGGTATCGGTCTTGCCGCCATTGTTATCGGTGAGGTGCTCGGCCGTCTGCTGCCCGGCGGCCTCACGCAGTTTAGCGTCCGTCTTGCCTCCGCCGTCTTTGGCTCCGTGGTGTACTTCCTTATCCGCGCCATCGTTCTGCAGTTGGGCATGGACGCCAACGACATGAAGCTGCTCTCCGCCGTGATTGTCGCTGTGGCCCTGTGCGTGCCCGTGGTTTGGGAGCGCTATAAGCTCCGCAGCTCCTACACGAAGGGGGATGAGGCAGATGCTTAAGCTCTCGCACGTCAAGAAGACCTTTAACAAGGGCACCGTCACCGAGAAGCGCGCGCTCACCGGCGTCGACCTCACCCTGAATGACGGCGACTTTGTAACCGTGATCGGCGGCAACGGCGCCGGCAAGTCCACGCTGCTCAACATGATCGCCGGCGTGTACCCGCTCGATTCGGGCGTTATTGAGCTCGACGGCACCGACATCTCGCGCCTGAGCGAGTCGCAGCGCGCCAAGTACCTGGGCCGCGTGTTCCAGGACCCCATGCGCGGTACCGCTGCCGACATGCAGATCGCCGAGAACCTGGCCCTCGCCAAGCGTCGCGGCCAGCGTCGCGGCCTTTCGTGGGGCGTCACCAAGGCCGAGAAAGATGAGTACGTTGAGCTGCTCAAGCGCCTGGACCTTGGTCTGGACACGCGTCTCAACGCCAAGGTCGGCCTGCTCTCGGGCGGCCCGCGCCAGGCACTCACCCTGCTGATGGCCACGCTCACCAGGCCGCGCCTGCTGCTGCTCGACGAGCACACCGCGGCCCTCGACCCCAAGACAGCCTCTAAGGTGCTCAACCTGACCGAGGAGATCGTCGACGAGAACCACCTGACCACGCTCATGGTCACGCACAACATGAACGACGCTATCCGTCTGGGCAACCGTCTGATCATGATGCACGAAGGCCACGTGATCTACGACGTGGCGGGCGATGAGAAGAAGTCGCTCACCGTAGCCGACCTGCTGCAGAAGTTCGAGGAGGTCTCGGGCGGCGCGCTCGCCAACGACCGCATGCTGCTGAGCTAAAACCTGCCAAAAAGGGACAGGTTTATTTTGGTAGGTTTTATCTGCGCAAACGTCAAAACCGCCGCAAAGGGACAGACGCCCTTGCGGCGGTTTTCGCATATTATGTCGATAATCCGATATTCAACCAGACATTCTGGCTAAGGACTAAGGAAACTGCCATGAAAAGACTCCCCCGCTTTGCGTTAGCCGTCGCGTTGTTTGCCGGCGCGCTCGCAGGCATCCCAAGCCTCGCTTTCGCGGTGAACCTGCCCGCCGCTATTGACGGCTCCGTGGCCGTCATGCACACCAACGACATCCACGGCAGCTACAAGTACAGCTACAACGCAAGCAAGGGCACCGGCACTGTGGGCTTTGATGGACTGGCGGTTCTCTATAGCGCTCAAAACAGCGCCCCCGATCTTTTGCTCGATGCGGGCGACACCTTCCACGGACAGTCCTTCGCCACCATGAGCGAGGGCAAGAGCATCGCCGAGCTCATGGACACCTTCTACGCCGACGGCTACGACGCGACCACGCCAGGCAACCACGACTGGAGCTACGGCGCGGACAAACTCCGCACCATGACCGGTTACAGCACCACCGGCACGCCCTTCGCCATGCTCTGCGCGAACGCGAAGTCTACGAGCGGCGTATGGAGCTCGAGCATCACGAAGACGCTCAACCGCACTTGGAAGGACGGCGAGGACAGTTCCACGTTTAACTACAAGATTAAGGTCGGCGTCATGGGTGCCATGGATGAGTCGCTGGGATCCTCGCTGCGCGCGGACCTGGTCGCGGGTACGTCGTTCTCGAGTGCCGCGAACGCCATCAATGCCGAGGCAGAGCAGCTGCGCAAGGAGGGCTGCGACGTTGTTGTGTGTATCGCGCACACGCTCGACGCAAAGACCTTTGCCACGCGACTCCGTGGCGTCGATGCCCTTATCGCAGGCCACGAGCACATCAACCTTAACGAGAAGGTGACGGGAACCGACGGCAAGACGATCCACGTAGTCGAGGCAGGCAGCGCCTTTGCCGAGGTGGGGCTGCTTTCCATTCCGTACAAGTACGACACCAATGGCACCGAGACGACCGACGATGACACGGTCACGGTCCCTGCAGACGGCAGCGACGAGAAGCTCTACACCGCCAAGAACGTCAACGACCTTATAGCAGCCCCCGACAAGGGCTCCGACTACCAAAGCCGCCTTGAAGCCGTCCGCAACAAGATCAAGCCGCTCGACGAGGACTTTGAAAACGAATCGAACAAGGCGCTCGGCACATCCACCACCAACTATTTCTACGGCGAGGACGCCGCAGGCACGCATGGTTGGGAAATGGTGCGCACCACCGATTTCCGCCCCAGCAAGGAGGGCGACACCACCAAGGCCCAGACCATCGGCCACGTGATTTGCGGCTCCTATCTTGCCCTGACGGGCGCGGACCTCGCTATCGAAAACGCTGGCGGCATCCGCGGCGGCATCGCGGCGGGCAACGTGACCGCTGGCAACGTCATCGCCATCTCGCCCTACGGCAACACCGTGGAGACCTGGACCATGACCGGCGCGGACTTCCTCGCAGCGCTCGAGCACTCGCTACAAATCAGCGACGATTGCAACGACAGCTACGAGCTTCAGCAGGCTTATGTGGCGGCCGGTCACACCGAGCAGGAGGCGCAAGACAAGTACAAGTGGCGCGACGATTCCGGCAGCGTCCTTTCCTTCGGCGGAATCAATGTGACAATCGATTGGACGCAGCCCGAAGGCAAGCGCATTGTGAGTGCCACACTCACCAAAGACGGCAGCGCGCTCGATCCCACCAAGACCTATACCGTCGCCACCAACAACTACATCATCACCAACACGACCGACTTCCCCACCTTCGCAAACGCCACTAAGCACACCGAGTGGGGTACCTGCGAGTCAGCGCTAAGGGCGCTGATCGGGCAGAACGGCTGGGAGAGCAAGATGGCCGGGCTCGCCGGCACCATCAGCTTCGGCTCCGCAGCCGTGGACCCCACGCCCACACCGGCCCCGACGCCTAAGCCCTCGCCTAAGACGGACACGACGACCACGAAGGTCATCACCAAGAAGACGAGCGGTAAGCTCGCCGCAACGGGAGACCGCACGCTAGCAGTAGTTGGCGCGTGCCTTATCGGCGGCATCATCGTCATCATGCTCGGCATTATCTGGAAGCGTCGACGCTAAGCTACACCGCCGGGCCTTACAGCCCCGCCGCGTAAACCTTATATCGAGCACAGAAGCCCGTCCGAATTTGATCGGACGGGCTTCTTGGTGGGTATCATGGTTGAACGATCATTAGGAGGTTTTCACTACATGGAATTGTTTGAGCCGATTCTTCATTTCTTTGAGCAACGGTGGGTCCACAACATCATCTGGGCCGTCATCTTGGCGATAGGCACCGCCGTCGCCGCCAAGGTCGTATCCAAGACCCTGAACCATCTGCTTAACCGAGACGATAACCCGCTTCCGGCATCGAGTATCTTCATCAACATCGCGCGCGCCGGCATCTGGATGATTGGCGGCAGCGTTATCCTCGACAACTGTTTTGGCATTAACGCAAACGCGCTCGTCGCCGCTCTTGGCGTCGGCGGCATCGCCATCTCGCTC
>USMA01000147.1 GCA_900555765.1 uncultured Collinsella sp. | reverse complement strand
AGGGCCTGGTTCGTAGACTCGGACATGCCGGCAAAGGTAATGTTACCCACGATCAAGTACAGCGGGTACATCTCGGGCGTCATTGAGCCATTGCGGCCCTGGCCAAAAATCGTCGAGAACACGATGGCCATGACGATCATCATCAGCAACGGATTGAGCACCGACCATGCGACACCCAGAACGCTACGGCGATACTTGATCTTAAAATCCTTGGTAACCAGCTGACGAAGGATAAACGCATCCTTCTCAAATTCGTTCTTAGCAAACGTCGCAGGCAGACTGCGAGTTTCTTGTTGCTTTGTCTGATCCGACACGGATGCAACTCCTTTACTCGTAATCGTTGACAAACGAACAGTATAGACCCGACGACCATGCAAACGATTCACGCAACAAAACTGGAGAACTAACCCACATCTTAGGATGCCATGACCAAACGGCTATACTTTCAAGGATTGAATGTATAAGGAGCATTGAGTGAATTCTGAATCCATCGCCGTCATCATCCCCTGCTACAACGAAGCGCTCACGATCGGCAAAGTCAGCGACGACTTTCACCGCGAGCTTCCGCAAGCGACGGTCTATGTCTATGACAACAACTCGTCGGACGATACCTCACGCATCGCCACCGAGCACGGCGCCACGGTCCGCTTTGAGCCCCGTCAGGGAAAGGGCAACGTGTGCCGCCAGATGTTTCGCGACATCGACGCCGATTGCTACCTGATGGTCGACGGCGACGACACCTACCCCGCCGAGGCGGCCAAAGCCCTCTGCGAGCCTATCCTCAGCGGCACGGCCGACATGACCGTAGGCGATCGCCTTTCCAACGGCACCTATGCCGAGGAGAACAAGCGTGCCTTCCACGGCTTTGGCAACAATCTGGTCCGTGCCATGATCAAGTGGATCTATGGCTACAGCTTCGATGATGTCATGACCGGCTACCGTGCCATGAGCCGCCCATTCGTTAAAACCTTCCCTGTGCTTTCCGAGGGCTTCCAGATCGAAACCGAGCTCTCGATCCACGCCGTCGACCACCGCTGGCGCATCAAGGATGTGCCCATCGAGTACCGCGACCGTCCGGAAGGTTCCGAGTCCAAGCTCAATACCGTAAGCGACGGCATTAAAGTCGTTGCGATGATTGGCACGCTGTTCAAGGACTACCGCCCTCTGAAGTTCTTCAGCCTCGTCGCGCTTCTGTTTGCGGTGATCGGCCTCGCCTTGGGCATGCCCATCGTTGTCGAGTATTTCCAGACCGGCCTCGTTCCGCGCTTCCCCACCGCCATGCTCGCCGCGTCGTTTATGTTCCTGTGCGGTCTGAGCCTTGCGACCGGCTTCATCCTCGATTCCGTGGCAAAGATCGAAAAAAAGCAGTGGGAGGTCAACGTGTACAGCAAATACGCCTACGATGACCAGCCCGGCAGGTCCGCCACCACGCCAAGCGAGTGAAAGATCTTCCGCAAAATACTATTGGCACCACTGCGCAGATAGCCATCAACAAGAAAAGCCGCCGTTAAAGAACGGCGGCTTTTACTCTCGAAAAGTTGATAGCGGCTAGAGCGTCTTGAGGTACTCCCCAAGCTCTTCCTCCCAGTCGGGCATGTGGAACCCGACCGACTCGAGCCTGGAAAGGTCGAGCGCGGAGTGAACCGGGCGCGGGGCGACGGGTCCCTCGGCGCCGCCGTAGTAGTCGGCGGTGCTGACCGGCACGACCCTGTCGCCGGTGCCGTTGGCGACCTCGAAGACGGCGCGGGCGATGTCCGCCCAGCTCTTCACGGCGCCGGAGCCGGTGCAGTCGTAGGTGCCGTAGGGGGCCATCGCGTCCAAAACGTGGAAGCTGGCGGCGGCCATGTCGCGCGTGAAGGTCAGGCGTCCCAGTTGGTCGTCCACGACGGTGACCTGCGTGAGCCCGTCCTCGGGGTCGGCCACGCGGTCGCACAGCCCCTTCATGGTCTTCGCGAAGTTGTGGCCCTCGCCGATGACCCAGCTGGAGCGCATGATGTAGTGGCGTGGGCACCCCGCCACGGCGATGTCGCCCGCGGCCTTGGTCTGGCCGTAGACGGAAAGCGGGCTGAGGGGCTCGTCCTCGTCATGGACCTCGGCGGTGCCGTCAAAGACGTAGTCGGAGGAGACGTGCACGAGCGTGATGCCGTGCTCGGCGCAGGTGCGGGCGAGGAGCGCCGGGCCGGTCGCGTTGGCCTTCCAGGCGATGACACGGCCCTCGGGGGTCTCCGCTTTATCCACGGCCGTGTAGGCACCGCAGTTGATCACGGTGCCGTAGAGCGACCAGTCGTACTGTACGTAGGCGTCCGGGTCGGACATGTCGAAGGTGTCGATGTCGCAGAAGTCGAAGTCCTTCGCGACGCCGCGCTCCTCGGCGAGCGCGCGCACCGCATGGCCCAGCTGGCCGTTGCAGCCGGTGACGAGGGTGCGCTTCGGCGCCATGGGGACGACGTCGGCGAGCATCGGGTGGTTGAGGTCAGCCTCGGAGACGGTGGCCTGGTCCAGCGGGATGGGCCACTCGATGGCGAGCTCGGGGTCGGCGAGGTTCACGAAGGTATAGGTCCTCTTGAGCTCGAGCGACCAGTGGGCGTCCACCAGGTAGGTGTAGGCGGTGCCGTCCTCCAGGGCCTGGAAGGAGTTGCCCACGCCGCGGGGCACGTAGATGGCCTTGGAGGGGTCCAGGACGGTCGTGTAGACCTTGCCGTAGGTGTCACTGCCCTCGCGCAGGTCCACCCAGGCGCCGAAGACGCTGCCGCGGGCCACGGAGATGAACTTGTCCCAGGGCTCGGCGTGGATGCCGCGGGTGCCGCCGCGGCTGTCGTTGTAGGAGATGTTGTTCTGGACGACCCTGAGGTCCGGGATGCCCAGGGCGCACATCTTGGCGCGCTGCCAGTTCTCCTTGAACCAGCCGCGCGAGTCGCCGTGGACGGCGAGGTCGACGACCTTGAGGCCCCCGATGCCGGTCTCGGCGACGGAGAGGTCCTTCTCGAATGCGATGTCTGCCATGTCTCTCTCCCCTCCTACTGGCCCTGTGCGCGGTAGCGGGCCTCGGTGGCCTCCTTGGCCGGGCGCCACCAGGGCTCGTTGGCGACGTACCAGTCGATCGTCTGCTTGAGGCCCCCGGCGAAGTCGGTGTGGGCCGGCCTCCAGCCCAGCTCGCGCTGGAGCTTGGTGGAGTCGATGGCGTAGCGGCGGTCGTGGCCGGGGCGGTCGGCGACCCAGTCGAAGTCCTCGGGGTCGCGGCCCATGGCCTCCAGGATCATGCGCAGGACGGTGATGTTGTTCTTCTCCCCATTGGCGCCGATGAGGTAGGTCTCCCCCATGCGGCCCTTGGTGAGGATGTCCCACACCGCGGAGCTGTGGTCCTCGGTGTGGATCCAGTCGCGCACGTTCTCCCCGTTGCCGTACAGCTTCGGGCGAAGACCCTCGAGGACGTTCGTGATCTGGCGCGGGATGAACTTCTCCACATGCTGGTACGGGCCATAGTTGTTCGAGCAGTTCGAGATCGTGGTGCGCAACCCATAGGTGCGGTGCCAGGCGCGCACGAGCATGTCGGAGCTCGCCTTCGTCGATGAATACGGGCTTGACGGATGGGACGGCGTTTCCTCGGTGAACTTCGCTGGATCATCCAGAGCCAGGTCGCCATACACCTCGTCGGTGCTGATGTGATGGAACCGCACATCATACTTGCGCGCCGCTTCAAGCAGGCGGAATGTGCCCTCGACGTTCGTTTTCACAAACGGTTCCGGATTTGCAATCGAGTTGTCGTTATGCGACTCGGCCGCATAATGCACGATGGCATCATGCCCCGGCACCAGTTCGTCAAGCAGCTGCGCATCGCAGATGTTGCCATGTACGAACTCGACACGATCGCCGAGGATCGGCTTGATGTTCTCGAGGTTGCCTGCATACGTAAGTGCATCGAGCACCGTGATATGCACATCCGGGTGATTGTTGTACACGTAATGCACGAAATTCGAGCCGATGAAACCGCAGCCACCGGTTACAATGATGTGCTTCGGAATGAATGCGGCAGTCATAGGCATCAGTTTAGCAACTACCAACTATCAGAACACCCAGCTTCACTGTGGTATCGATCGGATTCAGCAGCATATTGGGCACATGTCTAATCCATGCTTTCTCCTTATAGGAGTATCTTGAAAACCGAAACATCTCATGAGGAAA
>USMA01000146.1 GCA_900555765.1 uncultured Collinsella sp. | reverse complement strand
CCCATGCGCCCTGCCGGCACTCGCGGGTAGCCGACCAAAACCACCTGAAGGGTCACATTTATCTGAATAATTTAATCCCGTGTCCTTTGCTGCTCGTTGGCGTTGTTTGGAGCGCGGTGGCGATGTGCTTCAAGAGGCGGCGGTGCTGTTGCTTGAATTTTTGCAGTTAAAGAGACCCGTTTCCCTGGGGAAACGGGCCTCTTTTGTCTCTGGGTTTGTGGATTGGCGAAGATGGTATGCTCTGGCGGCTATTTTGAGTTCTTGAGGCGGCGTACACCCGTGGCGGTTATTCCGAGGCCTGCGGCGGCGATTCCTGCGAGTGTGATTGCGCTCGGCGCTGTGTCGCCTGTGTTTGCGAGCTTGCCGGTGGTCGTATTTGCTTGCTTGGTGGAGCTCGATGGGGCGTCTTTGTCGGTCGCGAGCGAGCTGGCGGGCTGTGCCGTTTCGGCTGGCTGCGCTGAGCTGGAGGGTTTTTGTCGTCTCGGCGGGTTTCGTTATCTCGGGCGAGGTGGCCTTGTCTGCCGCGGCCTTTGCCTCTTCGTATGCCTTGCAGGCGTCGTCATAGGCCGCTTGCGCCTTTTCCAAATCGCCGAGGAGCGCATTTCGCTTGGCTATGTCCTCGTCGATGTGGGCTTTAGCTTCCTTTGCCTCACTTTCGAAATACTGAACCTGTTTTTCCTGGCTTTCGAGCCGGCGTTGGTAGCGGTGAAGATCATCTTCACAAGATTCTTCTCGCCTTTCTGCCGTCATGATCTCCATGCGCAACTGCTTAATATGCTCCTTAATAGCTGTGCTGGGCTCCTCGCCGCCGAGTGCTTCAAGTGCCTTATCTAATTCTGCCTGAAGGCCGCTTGTCCGGTTGTGGGCCTCATCGTATTTGGCTTGGGCTGCATCGACGTTCGCTTGCATGGCGGGAAGGGATTCCCTCCGTTTGGCGGCTTCCGCCACCACCATGTCGTAGAGTTCTTGAAATGCGGCAATGTCATCATCGATTTCCGCAATTTTCTCGGGACTTGCGGCGTCTTTTGCGGCCTCGAGGTTTTTGAGCGCTTCCTGCATGACTGCATACGCTTTTTCTTTTGCGGCGGCCGCGTCTTCCGTCTGCAAGGCAACTGCACCGGTGGGGGCGCTGGTTTCTGCCGCGATCGCCGTTGCGGGGGCGATTCCCGCGACAAGTGCCGCGGAAAGGGCGATGCCCACAGTTGCTCGTCTTGCTCTTCTTGCGAGAATGTCGTTCATCTCGGCACCTCATTTCAAGGGTCGGCGACTAACCTGGTAGCACTAATGCAAGTATACCAAGTGGTCGACCCGACACTGGCTGGGTGTGCGCGTATGCCCCTCTGAAAACTGAATCCCGTTAGAAATGAAGAGTTGTTTACGCTTCTTTTGGGTTCACCGTACTATCATGATTCGAATTGAGTGTGGATGATGATAGGGAGCGCCTATACATGATTGAGCTGCTCAGGCGTTTTGGTGGTAAGTTTCGCCGGTATATGGTGATTGGCCCTGCGTGTAAGCTGATCGAAGTGATCTTTGACCTGCTGACGCCGCTGGTGATTGCCCAGATGATCGATAAGGGTATTGGCGCGCACGATGTCAACGCCGTCGTCCACTACGGTATGCTGCTTGGCGCCATGGCTGTGATCGGCATCTCGTTTACGCTCGTCTGCCAAAAGATGGCGGCGCTCACCTCGCAGGGCATGGGCACCGACATTCGCGGCGCGCTCTACGAGCACATCAACAAACTGAGCTACGCCGAGCTCGACCGCTTTGGCACGCCGTCGCTTATCACGCGCATCACCAACGACGTCAACCAGGTGCAGCTTGCCGTGGCGCTGGGCGTGCGCATGCTCATTCGCTGGCCCTTCCTGGCGGTGGGTTCTATGTGCGCGGCTCTCGCCATCGACCTTAAGCTCGGCATCATCTTTTTGATTTGCACGCCCGCCATCGGCTTGGTGTTTTGGTTTGTCATGGCGCGCTGCATTCCGTATTACAAGCAGCTGCAGGCAAAGCTCGACCGTATTGCGCTCATTTGCCGCGAGGGGCTTTCGGGCGCCCGCGTGGTTCGTGCCTTTGTGCGCGAGGACCACGAGCGCGAGCGTTTTGCCCAAGCCGCCGATGACCAGGCCCATACCGCCATCGCGGTGGGCAAGCTCTCGTCGGTCCTCAACCCCGTAACGTTTTTGGTGATGAACCTGGGCGTGTGCGCCATCCTGTGGGTGGGCGGCATCCAGGTCAACGTGGGCGAGCTCACGCAGGGCCAGGTCATGGCGTTTGTGAACTACATGACGCAGACCCTGACCTCCATCGTGTACGTCGCCAACCTGGTCGTGGTCTTTACCAAGGCGAGCGCGAGTGCTTCGCGTATCAACGAGGTACTCAACTGCGAGCCGAGCATCACCGACGAGGGCAATCAGTCGGTTGCGCTGCCCAAGCCGAGCGAACTGGCGGGTGGTGCTGCTCCAGTCCCCGCACTGAGCTTTGACCATGCGAGCTTTTCGTTTGGCGCGGGCGCGGCAAATGCCGTGAGCGATGTGACCCTGAAGCTGCCGCTGGGCAAAACGCTCGGCATTATCGGCGGTACAGGCAGTGGTAAGTCCACGCTTGTCTCGCTTATCCCGCGCCTGTACGATGCGAGCGCCGGCCGCGTGAGCGTAATGGGTGCCGACGTGCGCGCTTGGCCACTCGACCAGCTGCGCCATGCGGTCGCGACCGTTCCGCAACGCGCATCGCTGGTGAGCGGCACTATCCGCAGCAACCTGACCTGGCGTGACGAGTCGGCGACCGACGAGGAGCTCTGGGTGGCGCTCGATATGGCGCAGGCCAGCGAGTTCGTGCGCAACAAGCCCCAGGGCTTAGATGCCCCGGTCGAGGCGGGCGGCAAGAACTTTAGCGGTGGCCAGCGCCAGCGCCTGACTATCGCGCGCGCCTTGGTGGGCTCGCCGCAGGTTCTGATCATGGACGACTCCGCCTCGGCGCTCGACTTTAAGACCGACGCGGCGCTTCGCCATGCCATTCGCGAGCGCTGCGGGCGCGGGGCCGCCGAGGGCGGGCTGCCGCTGACCACGGTGATTGTGAGCCAGCGCGTCTCGACCGTGCGCGACGCCGACATGATCTGCGTACTCGACCACGGCTCGGTTGCGGGCTTGGGCACGCACGATGAACTGTACACGACCTGCCAGCTCTACCGAGAGATCTGCCAGTCGCAGCTGCGCCGCGAGGAGCTCGAGGGTCAGCAGGGGAGCACGGCGCCCGCGTCCGCACCGATCGCCTCCGCATCCGTCTGCGCAAAGGAGGGTTGCTAAATGAATCCGTACACTTCTTCCGGTTCGGTCGCCACGATGACGGCCAACGTGTCCGGCAACGATAACCTCAACGACCTGGGCGACGGTCCGCGCCAGCCCGGCGATCCCGAGCGCTATCCCGCCGGCGCGGTGACCCGCCGCTTGCTGGGCTATGTTCGCCCGCATCGCGTCTCGTTTACGGCGTCGTTTGTGAGTGCCGCCGTCTCGGTGATCTTGCAACTCTATACACCCATCCTCATTGGCGAGGGCATCGACCTCATCGTTGCCGCTGGGCAGGTGGACTTCGATGCGCTGCTGCCGCTCGTTACCAAGCTCGCGATTGTCGTGGTGGGCGCGGCGGCCTTCCAGTGGCTGCAGGGCTACTGCGTCAACCGTCTGTCCTACGAGACGGTGCGCGACATGCGCGTGGAGGCGAGCGACAAGCTCAGCCGCATGCCGCTCAGCTTTATCGACAGCCATGCCCACGGCGACCTTATGAGCCGCGTGGTCAACGACGTCGACCAGGTGGGCGACGGTCTGCTGCAGGGCTTCACGCAGCTCTTCACCGGTGTTATTACCATCGTGGGCACGCTCGCGTTTATGCTCTCCATTAACCTGACCATGACGCTCGTGGTGGTGCTCGTCACGCCGCTATCCATCTTTGCGGCCGGCGCCATCGCCAAGCTCTCCAACAAGAGCTTTACGGCGCAGCAGCGTATTCAGGGTCAGCTTGGCGGCCATATTGAGGAGTACGTAGGCGAGCAAAAGCTTGTCGACGCCTTTGCCTATGGTCCCAACGCTCAGCCGCGCTTCGCTGCCCTCAACGCCGAGCTCTATGCGGCAGGTGAGCGCGCGCAGTTTATGGGTTCGCTCTCCAACCCCGGCACGCGCTTTATCACTAACATCATCTATGCCGTGG
>USMA01000145.1 GCA_900555765.1 uncultured Collinsella sp. | reverse complement strand
GCTCGCTGACCAATAACACGGACTAGGAAAAGAGCTACATTCAGATTGAATATGTTCTGTATGATGCCGATGGCAACCAGGTTGGAACGGCTCTTGCAAACACCAATCATCTGAAGGCGGGCGGCTCCTGGAAGTTCGAAGCGCTGGGTACGGTGTCTCCCGACCAGGTTGCTAGCTGGGAGCGTTCGGACGTAAGCGGTTTCTAGCATGTTGCATGCACTGGGGGAGGTGAAGTCGTATGCCCGATAAAAAGCTGACCGAGGAGTTGCTCAATGAGCTTCTCGATGCACCGAACATCGATGGCTATATCAGGGAGCACGACTTTGCCGCCCCGTCGCTTTCGGACTACCTGAAGCAGCTACTGCAGGAAAAGGGCTTGGAGCGCTCGCGCGTGGTTCGTATGGCCGATCTCAATGAGACCTTTGGCTATCAGATCTTTACCGGTGCGTGGCATCCGAGCCGCAATAAGGTGCTGCAGATTGCCTTTGCGATGGCGCTGACGCTCAAAGAAACCAACCGTGCGCTGACGGCTGCCGGGGGAAGCGTCCTTATCTGCGAGGTCCGCCGCGATGCGAGTATCATTTTTTGCAGCGATCGCGGGTGCAGCCTCCAAAAGGTCAACGAGGAGCTGTATCGCTTTGGCGAGGAGACGGTGAGTTAGCGGCTGATATCTGAGCCGGTAGAGCTGTCGAACAACGATGCAAACGAACGGGGCGCGGATGCCATGGGGTGTCTGCGCCCTGCGCTATGATGGAGGCTATGGATACTCAGAGCCCAACATATTCCGATGACGAGCTGACCGCAGCGCTTGCCGAGCACCTGGCGTCGCTCGATCGCGATGACAGCTATCGCGTGGAGCGTGTACTTAAGCGCTCGTCCGTTGAAACAACCGAGCTCGTGTACTTTGAAGGAACCGGCGGTGGTTCGCTCGGCCCCTTTGTCCGTAAACGCATCGATGCTTCGGCTCAAATCGGCGGGGCGTACGGGCGTCTGTTTGCCGCTCAGCAGGCAGGCAGGCGTTTTGAGCACCTGCCCAGAATCGTCGATTGTCGTCGTGTGGGCGACGAGCTCAACGTGGTTATGGAATACATCGAAGGGGAGACACTCGGGGCGCTGGTGGACCGTCTGGGAGCCACCCCCGATTATGCGCGTGAATTGTATCCTGCCCTATGCGATGCCGTGGGCGAGCTCCACGCCGGTTTTGCAATGGCGGGGGAGACGTCGGCGCCGGTGATCCATCGTGACCTCAAGCCGTCGAATATCATCGTGACAGGTGCCAACTATACGCCTGATGACGGCCTGACATTTTCATCGCTGGTGATTATCGACTTGGGGATCGCTCGCGTATGGCGCGATGGCGCCGATGCCGATACTGTCAAGTTTGGGACACGGCCCTATGCGCCGCCCGAGCAGTATGGGTTTGGGCAGACGAGCGTGCGAAGCGACGTCTACGCACTTGGCGCCCTGTTGTTCTTCTGCTTGACGGGAGTCGACCCTAAACCAGGGCTCGACATGCGCGAGCAATGCGAGGCGCGCGGCATTCCCACTCCACTTGCCGATACCGTCTGCATGTCGATGGCGCTCGACCCGGCCAAGCGTTTTGCGAGTGCGGAAGCGTTGGGACGGGCGACGCGCGCGGCATACGATCTGAGTCGCCCCGTGCGGCCTCCTGCGCCTGCGCCTGTCCGTACTCCGGCCTCGGAGACAGTGCTGACGCCCCAAGGGCTCCAGAACCCCGCAGGGCTTCCTAGGCCTGCCGCCTCCGCTGCATGCGGTCTGCTCTCTCGCGTTCCGGAGTCTCTGGGGCGCATTTGGAATACGCTCGTCTGCTTCTCGCTGCTTGTGTTCTTTGCCGGAAGTCACTTTGCCGTCTTTCACCCCACGGGAGCAAACCAAAGCTACCCTACGTGGCTTCTCATAATCGAGTATTTTTTCTTTGTCGACGGCCTTATGGCGCTTATGCATTTTGCGCTGCTCGATAAGCGCCGTCTTCGTCAGCGATTCGCACTGCTCGACAGCTATCGTGGCAAGAAACTCGCGAAACTCTGGCTCAAGGCATTGGGTGTGCTGCTCCTATGCATGATCGTCATAATCGCGGTTGCCAATGCGACCGGCGTCGTCGATACCTCCGCTACCTAAAAGAAAAGGGCCCCGTTGGGGCCCTTTGCAGTTGCACTTAGATGCGGTTCATCTGAGCGGCGACTTTGTTGTACCAGTCCTGCCACGTGGGCGGGCAGTACTTTTTGGCCGCAGCCGGGGTAAGGGTTGAGCCGTAGTTGGCGCCCAGATAGGCAACGTGAGCGGAGATGCCCTCGCTCCAGCTGCCAAAGCTGCGCCAACCGCCGCCACGTGCACTCCAGCCCCAGGCGTTGTAAGAATTGGCGCAATAAGCACCCTTGGTGCTCTCGATGCAGGCGATGGCGGGGGACCAACGGGGGTCGACACCGGTATTCCAAGCGGCGACGGCAAAGTTGTAGCCCTGGCCTGCCATGGGGGAGCCGGCGAGATAATTGTCGATGCGGCTCGTCCACTCATTAATGAACGAATCGTAATCGGAACTACCGGCATTGGAGTTGTTCACCGTGGTGTCGATGGTGGTGTTGGTGTTGGTGGCCTGGCTGCTGGAATTGCTGCCGCTTACGCCCTCGCCTGAGAGCTTCTCGGCGGCAGCGGCCTTATCGGCCTCAAGCTTGGCAAGCTCGGCGGCATTTTCCTGCTCGGCTTTTGCCTGTGCCTCGCTGAGGAGCTGCTGGGCCTGCGCCAGCGCATCCTCGGCGTTTTTCTGCTCCGCCTCAAGCTGAGACTTGGCCTGCTGGAGCTCAGCCTTGTTCTGCTCGAGTTCGGTTTGCATGTTATTGAGCTCTTCGATCTCGTCGACGCTCGAGCTCGTGATCTGGTTGGTGTATTTGCAGGTTGTGATGAACTCACCCAGGCTCTGCGCGTTGACCAGGAAGCTCACGATGGGATTGGTGCCCTTCTGATACTTGTACAGATCGCGCATGGCTGAGCTTGCCTTGGCCTGCTGCTCGGGAAGTTTAGCCTCGATTTCCTCGATGCTCGCCTCATTGGAGTCAATCTGCTTTTGCAGGTCATCGAGTTTGGTGCGGGCGTCGTTGTAGGCGCTCGTGGCGGCTTCGATCTTCTGCTGGGCTGCGGAAAGCTGGTCCTGCGTTGCCTGCGAGGCGGCATACGCCGCAACGGGGGAGAGCATCGGCGTGGCCGTCAGCGCAACGGCGAGCGCGGCGCTCGTGATGATACGAGCCGGCTTCGACGCAATGAGCGCTGCGGTGCGATGATTCGAATGCTGCATCCAGTCCCTCTGCAATCAATCGTAGGTTATGGTTCGAACGGTATTCTACTACTGCTTTCGACCTCAACTTGAACCTTAAAGGTTCCAAAGGGTCAAGTTGAACTTGAGGCTTTGGCTTTGACCTGCAGTTATGATGAATTGTTGAGAAACCATAGAGTTCAACTTTAACGTTACGGGGGCCTGTTTGAGAGGAGTTTAGGGCTGTAAAAGCTATCTCAACGTGGGGTTTTTCTACTACAGCGTGCCCTCCTGACGAGCCTGCTCAATCTCTTCGAGCGCCTCGGCGGGGGTGAACGAACAGGAGCCGTCGCCGAGTTTGACTACCTGGATATCGTCGCCGGTATGGACCTCTCCGCCCTTTAGGACCACGCCAAAAATGCCCTCGTGGGGAAAGATGCAGTCGCCGGCGAGATAGTAGATGGCGCAACGGGTGTGGCAGACCTTGCCGATTTGGCTGATTTCGACGAGCACGTCGCTTCCAAGCTTGAGCTGTGTGCCCAAGGGGAGCGAGAGCAGGTTGATGCCCCGGGTTGTGAAGTTCTCTCCAAAGTCACCCTCGTGTACGTCGAGCCCGCGTGTCTGCGCCGTCTGGATGGACTCCGCGGCTAAAAAAGAGACCTGGCGGTGCCAATGTCCGGCGTGCGCATCGGTGGCGAGACCAAATTGCTCTATAACGGTGTCGTGTCCATCGGCGACGGGCGACTTGCGCGTGCCCTTGTGTGCCGACGTGTTGATTGAGACGATGTGGGTGGGTCCGTTGTAGGCGTCGTTTGCCGTGCGCAGGGGAGCGGTCGCTTTCGCACGTTCCGCCAGCTCGCGCTTCGCAGCATTGAGGATGGGATTATCGGTCGGATGGTCTTGGGGCACGTGTGCGCCTTTCGCTCGAGGATGTCAATGC
>USMA01000144.1 GCA_900555765.1 uncultured Collinsella sp. | reverse complement strand
CTGTTCACCGGCGTCTTGGGACTGGTGGTCCGCGGAGAGCTGCCCATCTGGGTCTGCGTGCTCATTATTGGCCGCGACATCTATCTGGGCATCGGCACGCTTATCGTTCGTCATTATCACCGTCGCCCCATCGATGTCGTCTTCCCCGGAAAGATTGCCACAGCGTTGCTCATGACTGGATTCTCGCTCATGCTGCTCGGGTTCCCCGTTGTTGACGGCCTGCAGCTTTTACCTTCAACCCTTACGGCCTTCCCGGGCCTCAACGGAAGCTCGGTGCCCCTCGGCATCTTCTTTGTGTACGGCGGCGTGATCTTCTCCATGCTCACGGCTGTCATCTACTCCATTAAGGGCGGAGCGGCCATTAAACAGGCTCTCACGCATCCCGAGGACGAGGACATCGACTTTCTGAACCCTGAAATCGAAGACTGATTCGTTGGGGTATGATTACGTACGGTTCATTATTTGCGGCACGTCCGCGATAAGTTAGGGGTTGTCATGGACAACATGGTTAACAATATGCCTCAGAATGATAAGACTGCTGACGCTACCTGCGTATTCCGCGTGCCTTCAAGCGACGTCACCGTTCCCGACCTCATGGCCAACGTGCGCTTCACCGCCCCCGTTCTGTCCATCGTCAAGGGTCCGCAGACTGGTGCCGCCTTTGAGCTCGAGGACGACGTGACCACCATCGGCCGCGATCCCGCGAACGGCATCTTCCTCAACGACATGACCGTTTCGCGCAGCCACGCGCGCATTATTCGCGAGGGCCTCGGCGCTCGCATCGAGGACCTGGGCTCGCTCAATGGCACCTGGGTCGACGGTGCCATCGTCAATGCAGCCCCGCTGCACGACGGTTCTTCCGTCCAGATCGGTACGTTTACGCTCATCTACCACGAGAGCACGCCGGAGCGCATCGAAACCGGTGAGTAGGGCATGGCCGAACGCAACTATCTGAGTATCGGCCAAGTCGTCAACCTACTTCGAGGCGCATACCCCGATCTTTCGAACTCAAAAATTAGATTTCTAGAGGATGAGGGGCTCATTACCCCTCATCGTACGCCTAAGGGATACCGTCAGTACTCCAAGGAGGACGTTGATCGCCTGGAGGTCATTTTGCACTTGCAGAAGACTCGCTACATGCCGCTCAACGTGATTAAGCAGCGCTTGGAAAACGCCACGGACCTGTCAACGCTCGCTTACGAGGTGGGCTTGCTGTCCGATGTTCCGCTCAAGACGGAGCCCAAAGAGACTAAGCAAAAGCTGCATCCCATCGAGACCATTCCCGATATGCTGGGCGTCGAGATTTCGTTTATCCGCTCGCTCGCCGAGAACGACCTCATTCGCATCATCAAGAGTCCGCAGAATCGTGAGCTCGTCGATGGTCGCGATTTCCCGATCATCCGCTACTGCTCCGAGCTGTCACGCTTCCATATCGAGCCGCGCAACCTGCGTCAGTACGTGTCTTCCGCCAACCGCGAGTCCTCGATGTTTGAGCAGGTGCTCGTGAGCATGCTCGGAATGGATACCTCCGATGACGAGCGCGACGCCAAGCTCGAGCGTGCGTTTAAGAAGCTTCACGACCTGACCGAGGGTGTGCACACTGCGTTGCTCAAGAACCGCGTTTTTGAGTCGCTCAACGCCGTGGTCGAGGACGCCGACATCGATGCACTCGATGAGGAAATCACTCGCTGCGAGTCCACCAAGGCCAAAAACGAAGAGACAGCCGCGCCGGCTTCGCACGAGGATTCTCTCGTAAAGCCGCTCAAGGTCGTCGCCCCTTCGCAATCCGGCACCGCCACCGCGGGCATATAACCGCTGCTGAAATTTCGGCAACCCATTGAAAGGTCATGCAATGTACGACTTCGAATCTCAAATCGTCGACATCCCCGACTATCCCGAGCCCGGAGTCATCTTTAAAGACATCACGCCGCTCTTTGGCAACCCCGAGGCGCTCAAAGCCATGACCGATGCCCTCGCCGAACACTTTGCCGGCATGGGAATCACCAAGGTCGTGGGGCCCGAGGCTCGCGGCTTTATGGTTGGCGTACCGGTGGCTGTAGCCCTTGGCGCTGGCTTTGTCCCCGCACGTAAACCGGGCAAGCTGCCGCGCGAGACCGTGAGCCAGAGCTACGAGCTCGAGTACGGCACCGATTCCATTGAGATCCATGCCGACGCTATCAGCTCTAAAGATACCGTGTTGATTCTGGACGACTTGGTCGCGACGGGCGGAACCGTCGAGGCAACAGGTAAACTGGTGCGAGATATGGGCGCAAAGCTTGTCGGTTACGGTTGTATCCTTGAGCTTGCGTTTCTCAACCCGCGCGAGAAGCTCACGCCGTCTGATGACGATGTGGAGCTCTTTAGCCTGGTGACGGTGGACTAGCCGTTACCCTTAGTTACTGGAAAGGAAGCTACATGCGCACAGCAAACACGCACAAAAACATGGCACGCTGCGCTGCGACGGCAACCCTCGCTTGTGTTTTGGGCTTGGGCCTCGCGGCTCCTGCCTACGCCGATACCGCATCCGACCTTGCCGCTGCTCGTACGAAGCTCGAGCAGATCGGTACCCAAACCCAGCAGATTTACGATGAGCTCGCCACACAGACGCAGGCGCTCGATCAGACTGCTGGCGAGATCACACAGAAGCAGCAGGAGATCGCCGATGGTCAGGCCAAGCTCTCGACCTATGTCGCCGGCGAGTACAAAACTGGCGGTCTAAGCCTGCTTCAGGTTCTGACGGGCGTCGATGACCTGAGCGATATGCTCACCCGTCTGTTCTACTACGGCAAAGTTTCCGATAAGCAGGCTCAGACCATTCAAGAGGTCAAGGAGCTTAAGCAGCAGCTCACCGATAAGCAGACCGAGCAGGAGAAGAACGTCGCCGCCACGCAAAAGAAGGTCGACGAGCTTAACGCCCAGCAGGCTGAAGCCCAGAACGTCGTTAACTCCCTGGATTCGCAGCTGCAAGCCGAGCTTGCCGCCGAGGCCGAGGCCAACGCCGCGCTGCAGGCCGGCATCAACGCCAGTACCGCCGAGAAGGCCACGGTGAGCAACGAGACTGCCGGTACGACCGAGAACACCAACAACGGTGGTCAGACCAGCAATAACAACAACCAGGGCGGCAACACTCCGGCTCCTACGCCGGCACCTGCTCCGACGCCGCAGCCATCCACGCCCGCTCCGGCTCCGACGCCTTCTGCTCCGAGCCAGTCCGTCGACGGCGGTTCTGTTGTCTCGCGTGCATACAGTAAGCTTGGTTGCGCTTATTCCTGGGGCGGAATTGGCCCGAACAGCTTCGACTGCTCTGGTTTTGTTAGTTATTGCCTAACTGGTCGCTATTGCCGCCTGGGCACCACGGGTACCTTTATGGGCTGGACGCGTGTGTCCGATCCGCAACCCGGTGACGTTGTGGTCAACTCGTACCACACCGGCATTTACATCGGTGGTGGTCAGATGATTCATGCTTCCGACTATAACACGGGTGTTATCATCAGCTCCGTTGCCGCTGGCATGAACAACAACTATATTTTCGTTCGATACTAAGTATTCAAATAAAGCAAACGGATATGGACCTCGTGGCTTTGAGTCATGGGGTCCATTCTTTTGCCTTTTATGCAGGCCGCTATCTAGTTTTGAATACTAGATAGCGGCCCAATCGGTCTGCAAGAAGGCTATAATTGTTTGGGAACAATTAGAAAGGACCCTCTATGAGCTGGGCACTTATCTCCGATTCAAGCTGCAACCTCCGCGATTGGCAGCCGACCGCGCCCCATACCACCTTTGCATTTGCGCCCCTCAAAATTCGAGTGGGGGAGCGTGAATTCGTTGATGACCTTTCGCTCGATGTTCATGAGCTCAACTGCGCTGTTCAGGCGGAGACGAACGCTTCTTCAAGCGCTTGTCCCAGCGTAGGGGAGTGGGCCGAGCTCTTCAAATTGGCAGACAAGACCATCTGCATGCCAATCTCTGAGGGCGTGTCGGGCAGCTACAACGCGGCAGCCACGGCTCGCGATATGGTTCTTGCCGATGAGCCCGACCGACAGATTCATCTAGTCAATTCACGCGCAGCTGGCGGCAAAATGGACCTCATTTTCTTGCTGTTCGACCGCTATCTTGCAAGCAATCCGAATATCTCATTCGAGGATGCTTGCGCATACTTCGATAGCCTTGAGCAGAACAGCAAAATCCTCTTCAGCTTGTGCAATTACGAAAACCTCGC
>USMA01000143.1 GCA_900555765.1 uncultured Collinsella sp. | reverse complement strand
GATACTTCGATGCGCTGTTCACTGATTTCGGTTCAATGTCAGATGGTGGCGGTGGGTGCCGTTCTTTTCTATCTGCTCAATGCTGTGTTGAGTAGCGTTGCAGGCATTCGAGTCGTATTGCTTGTTGCACTCGGGATTTCTTCCTTGGTGTATATCCCCGCGCTATTTCGTCTTACAAGTCAAAGGCCGTGAGTATTTGGACACCGATAACTTATATATCAACGCAATAAACCCGAGCGCGAGGGCGTTTGGGTTTATTATTGAAGCGTATGTAACCTGGCGGCGCCACACCGCCTGTTAGTAGGGAGACACATGAACGTTCTGGTCGTCAACGCAGGATCTTCGACGCTTAAGTATCAGGTCATCGATACCAAGTCCCACAAGGTGTCCGCAAAGGGCTCCTGCGAGCGCGTCTGCTTTACCGGCGGCACCTTCACCCACGCTGCCAACGGTTCCAAGAAGGTGACCGAGAACATCGAGTTCCCCGACCATAAGGTCGCCATCGAGGTCGTTCTGAAGGACCTCGAGGCCAACGGCGTCAAGATCGAGGGCATCGGCCACCGTATCGTTCAGGGCGGTTGGTACTTCGGCGATTCCTCCCTCGTCGACGAGGACGTTCTCGCCAAGATCCGCGAGGTCGCTCCGCTCGCCCCGCTGCACAACAACCCCGAGGCCAATGTTATCGAGTACTGCCTGGAGCAGTATCCCGACCTGCCCAACGTCACGGTCTATGACACCGCTTTCCACTTCAACATGCCCGAGGTCGCCAAGACTTACGCCCTGCCCAAGGACGTTTGCGACAAGCTGCACATTCGTAAGTACGGCGCCCACGGCACCAGCTACCGTTACATCTCCAAGAAGGTTGCCGAGATGACCAACGGCGAGGCCCGCAAGGTCGTCGTGTGCCATATCGGCTCCGGCGCTTCCCTGTGCGCCATCGAGGACGGCAAGTGCATGGACACCACCATGGGCCTCACCCCGCTCGACGGCGTCATGATGGGAACTCGCTGCGGCTCTATCGACCCGGCTACCGTGTGCTACCTGCAGCGCGAGGGTGGCTACACCTTCGAAGAGGTCGACGAGATGATGAACAAGAAGTCCGGCCTTTTGGCTGTGACCGGCGGCAAGACCAACGACTGCCGCAACGTCGAGGAGCTCGCCGCCGCTGGTGACCCCGATGCTCAGCTCGCCTTCGACATGTTTGTCTACAACATTGCCGCCAAGGCTGCCGAGATGGCTACTTCTATGTGCGGTATGGACACCCTGGTCTTTACTGCCGGCATCGGCGAGCACGCTCCGGCTGTCCGCGCTGGCGTGGCCGACCGTCTGGCCTTTATGGGCGTCAAGATGGATCATGCCCGCAACGCCCTGCGTGGCGACGGCGCTTGGTGCCTGTCCGCCAAGGATTCCAAGGTCAAGATTTTCGTCATCCCCACGGACGAGGAGTTCATGATTGCCTCCGACGTCGAGCGCATCGTCAACGGCAAGTAATTGCAAGAGGGGAGGGGCTGGACGACCGAGCGCCGTTCGGCCCCTCTTTTGCGCTCGTTGGGCGATATGCTGATAGCTATTTATCTAGATATGATAACTTCTTATTAAAATGCGGCCGCCTTAAGGGGTCTGCGTCGACCGTATTGCACTGCAAAGGAGTCTCATGAACGTACTTGTTGTCAACGCCGGCAGCTCAAGCCTTAAATATCAGCTTTTGGATACCGATACCCGCGAGGTTTTCGCCAAGGGCAACTGCGAACGTATCGGTTCGGACATGGGCATCTTTGGCCACTCCGAGAACGGTGGCGCCAAGCAGACCGAGGAGGTCCCTTTCCCCGATCATCGCTCTGCTATCGCTCGTGTGCTCGAGGAGCTCGAGAAGACCGACTTTACGATTGATGGCATTGGTCATCGTATCGTTCAGGGCGGCTGGCACTTCGATGATTCCGCAGTTGTCGACGACGAGGTTATGGCCAAGATTCTCGAGGTGGCCCCGCTCGCCCCGCTGCACAACTACGGCGAGGCCGCGGCGATTGAGTATTGCCGTGAGAAGTATCCGGAGCTGCCCAACGTGGCGGTCTTCGACACCTCGTTCCACATGACCATGCCCGAGGTCGCCTATACCTACGCGCTGCCCAAGGACGTGTGCGACAAGTACCACGTGCGCAAGTACGGCGCCCACGGCACGAGCCACCGCTATGAGTGGATGATGGCCAAGGAGATCCTGGGTTCGCGCTGCCACCGTCTGCTTTCGTGCCATTTGGGTAACGGTGCTTCGCTTGCTGCTATCGAGGACGGCGTGTGCCGCGACACCACGATGGGCCTCACGCCGCTCGACGGCCTGATGATGGGCACCCGTTGTGGTTCCATTGACCCCGCTACCGTGTGCTACCTCCAGCGCGAGGGCGGCTACAGCTACCAGGAAGTCGATGACATGATGAACAAGCAGTCTGGTCTGCTTGCCATCTCGGGTATCTCCAATGACGCCCGCGACATCCGTACACGCGCCTCCGAGGGCGACGAGCGCTGCCTGCTCGCCTTCGATATGTTCGCCTACACGGCCATGCAGCAGGCCGGTTCCATGATCGCTTCTATGGCGGGTGTGGACACCATCACCTTTACCGCCGGTATTGGCGAGAACGACTGGTCGATTCGCAAGGCCTTCTGCGACTGCTTTGAGTGGCTGGGCGTGCGCATCGACAACAACAAGAACCGCGAGGCCGTGGGCAACGGCCCGCAGGTCATCAGTGCCGCCGGTTCAGCCGTTACGGTCATGGTCATCCCCACCGACGAGGAATACATGATCGCCCACGACGTCGAGCGCCTGACCAAGAACAACTAACGCGCGCATTTGCAAGTAAACGAAAGGCCTCCAGAGCAACAGCTCCGGAGGCCTTTTTGCTAGCAGGCGGAAATACCAGTCCCAAAGTGACCATCGCCAGTAACGCCTGCACTCCCAGCAACGGCACCCGGCCATCCAGATCTTCAGCCTCAGCTCGTAGCCAAGCCGCCGTCCACTCCAGATACCCTGACTGCCACGTGACGGCAGGGACCCTACAGGGTAAAGCTCTGAAAATATTCCACAGGACGGAGGAAGCCCCCGCCGCACGTAGTGCGCAGCGGGGGCTTCCGACATGTCCGAGGACGTTTTCAGAGCTTTACCCTGTAGGGTCCCGAGGGGATATGTTCGCTACTCAGCCATCTGAGCCTGGACGGCGGTGATGGCCACGACACCCACGATGTCGTCGGCAGAGCAGCCGCGCGACAGGTCGTTAACCGGCTTGGCGATGCCCTGCAGGATGGGGCCGTAGGCGTCAGCACCGGCGAAGCGCTGGACCAGCTTGTAGCCGATGTTGCCGGCCTCGAGGTCGGGGAACACGAGCACGTTGGCCTTACCGGCGACGGAGGAGGCGGGGGCCTTGAGCTGGGCGACGGTGGGGACGATGGCGGCGTCGAGCTGCAGGTCGCCGTCGATGGCGAGCTCGGGAGCCTTCTCCTTGCAGAACTTCACGGCCTCCTGGACCTTCTTGGCGACCTCGCCGCCAGCGGAGCCCATGGTGGAGTAGGAGAGCATGGCCACGTGCGGCTCAACGTTGCCCATGAAGGTGGACCAGGAGTGAGCGGAGGCGATGGCGATCTCGGAGAGCTCGTCGGAGGACGGGTTGATGTTGAGGCCGCAGTCGGCGAAGATCAGCGTGCCGTCGGTGCCGAACTGCGGGGTGTCGGTGCACATCACGAAGAAGGCCGAGACCAGCTTGGTGCCCGGGGCGGTCTTGAGGATCTGCAGCGCGGGGCGCAGGGTGTCGGCGGTGGAGTGGCAGGCACCGGAGACCAGGCCGTCGGCATCGCCCATCTTGACCATCATGGTGCCAAAGTAGGTGGCGTCCATCACCTGGGCGCGAGCCTGCTCGATGGTAACGCCCTGCTTGGCGCGGAGCTCGGCAAACTTCTGCGCGTACTCCTCGTGCTTCTCGGCATTGCGCGGGTCGATGACGGTAGCGCCGGGAACGTTGATCTCGTCGGGGTTGCCCAGGATGACGATCTTTGCCAGGCCCTCCTCGATGATTTTGGTGGCCGCGACAATAGTGCGCGGATCCTCGCCCTCGGGCAGGACGATCGTCTTAAGGTCGGCCTTGGCGGCAGACTTCATACGGTTTAGGAAATCGCTCATGTTACTCCTTACAAGCGTTTCGCTAAGCTCCAGGCGCCCGGCTGTTCACGAATAAACC
>USMA01000142.1 GCA_900555765.1 uncultured Collinsella sp. | reverse complement strand
GGCACGCAGCAAGACCGCGAGCACAAAAGCGCTGGTAGTGTATGGCGGGAACGTATGTGAAGCGAACTCATCCAAGACGTTTTGCACGCCTCGCAACGGTTTTGAGGACCGCGGAGCCCACCGGAGCCCATCCGTTCCCAAGTGCGGCGGTATTTTACCAAACCGACAGGCCCCATCCCAAAAAGACGAGCAAGAAGTTGCGGTGGAATAGTTCCTGTTTTTGCTGCCAAAGCCCCCAACTAGGAATTATTTCACCGCAACTGAGGAGGCGGGAGCGAGTAACCGGCCTAGCGCAGGGAGCGCAGGCCGCCGGCATCCTTGTCGAGCACCGTAAAGCGCACGGCATCCAGGTGCTCCAAGATGCTGATGGCGCGTTTGCGCGACACGCCCAGAGCCTCGCGCAGCACACTCGTGGTGGCAGCGCCACCGGCTGCCTCAATGGCAGCGGCAACAAGCTCGCGCGCATGGGCTTCCGAGATGGCAGACAGGGCAACGTCGCGCTCGACCTTAACGATCAAGCGGTTGAGCGAAAGCTCACGCAGGGCACGCGTCATGGTGTCGCGATCGAGCTGCAGCTGCTCGCCCACCTCGGGCAACGTCGGTGCATCGAGGCCGGCCTCGTCCAGCAAGGCAACGATACGCTCGCAGGCCTCGCGCACCACACGCGCCGCGGCGGCTGCAGAGTGCGGGTCGAATACCTCGGCACCCTCGGCGGCACACACGCCACGCGAGCAGCCCTCGGCAATCAGAGCCGCGGCAACGCCATCATCAGCGGCAGGCCACGCAGCATGGGCAACGGCGCCGGGCGTAAAGCCCGTCTCCTTGGGAGCCGCCGTATGCATGGCCGACAGGGTCGCCGCCAGGTCATCCATCGCGGCGTCAAGCGCGGAAGCATCTGCATACAGCGAGCCATCCGAGCCAGCAAGCGCGCAAGCAGCGCCCTGCGCCACCAACCCGTGCAGCGCGGCATCGACCTCGCCGACACTAAGATCCAAAGCGTCGGCAACATCAACCGCCGTAACCGGCAGCGTCTGCAGCGCCAGCCAAGCGCCCACACCGCCCGCGATATCGCCGGCCTCAAGCGCTGCAAGCAGCGTGTACTCCCCCGCCGAAAGCTCACGCGAGCGACGGCAGCGCGAAAGCAGCACACGCCCGCCGCCAATAAGCATCACGGGCGAATAGGACAGCACCACGGCATGGTCCCCGGCACGTAGCGGCAGCGAGTTTTCCAAGCGTACCTGAACATTACGGGTCTCGCCCACCGCCATGGGGGCCTCGCCCTCCATGAACATGATGCGACCGACAACCTCGGCCGTACCCGCCATCACGTGCACACGCGCACCCGATTCGAGCACACGCGGCTTGGCTCCCTCGCGACCCAAATACGTAAACGCCATCATGAAGCGCATCGTCTGGCCAAAGCAGCCCGCCACGCCGAGAATCTCACCGCGATCGAGCGTGGCGACGGCATCGCCCACCAAGTTGAGCGCCACACGCTGACCGGGCAACGCCCGCGGCGTATCGCCATGCACCTGAATCCCGCGCACGCGACAGACCGTACGCGACGGCAGCGCGACGAGCTCATCGCCCACCGCGACGGGCGCATCGTGCAACGTTCCCGTCACCACGGTACCGGCGCCCTTGATCGTAAAGCAGCGGTCGATAGGCAGACGCGGTGCGGCTTCGGTGAGCTCGGCGCGGGCACGGCAGGCATCCCAGCAAGCGGCAACCTGCTCGTCGAGCGCAGTCAGCAGGTCATCGATCCCCGCGCCGGTCTTGGACGACACCGGCACCATCGGCGCGCCCGCAAACACGGTATCCGAAAGAAAATCGTCCACGTCGAGCTCGGCCAGCTCAATCATTTCGCTATCGGCCAGGTCGCACATCGTCAGCGCGACCACCATATGCGTAACGCCCAGCAGCTCCAGCACATGCACGTGCTCGCGGGTCTGCGGCATCACGCCCTCGACGGCCGAGCCCACCCGCACGGCCACGTCGATACCCGTGGCGCCCTGCACCATGGCGCGCAGGTAATGCGAGTGGCCCGGGACGTCAACCAGGCCAACGATCTTGCCACTCGGCAGCGCCAGCTCGCCAAAGCCCAGCTCCACGGTCATACCGCGACGGCGCTCAACCTCCAGACGATCGGGATTCTTGCCGGTCAGCGCCTCGATCAGCGCCGACTTACCGTGGTCGACGTGGCCCGCCGTGCCAACGATAACGGGACACTCCACCAGCGCTTGAACCTCACTCATCGAGCAATCGCCTTCTTAACGCACGCGACGAGCGTAGATGCCGCCGTCTCGATATCGCGGTCACCCACGAGCGTGCGCACGTCAAACAGGACGCGATCGTGCGAGGCGCGCGTGACGACCGGCGTGTCGAAATCCTGGACGAGCGAGCGCTTGAGCGCGTCAACGGAAAGACGCTCATCAACGAGGCGCACGGCAACGCACATGGTGGGCAGCTCGACGGTAGGCAGCGAGCCGCCGCCGGGAGTCGACGACTCCTCGACGATTTCCACCTGCACGGCACACGGGCAGCCAGCCTTATCGAGGCCCGCCGCTATCAGCTCGCGCAGCTTGCGTGCGCGACGCTCCAGATGAGCCTGCGGAAGCGTGAGCATGTTGAGCACCGGCACCTCGCGATGGGCCACATCCGCCCCGTCCATGTAGATGCGCAGTGTAGCCTCGAGCGCCGCCAGTGCGAGCTTACCCGGACGCAGGGCACGCATAAGCGGATGCGACCCGCAGGCCTGGACCAGATCGCGACGGCCCATGATAATGCCCGCCTGCGCAGCGCCGAGCAGCTTATCGCCCGAGCATGACACGATATCGAGCCCCGCCGCGACCGAAGCCGGCGTGGTTTCTTCGCCTCCGCGCACCAAGATGTCGTCGGGCAGAAGCGCGCCCGACCCCTGATCCTCGTAGAACAGCAGACCATGCTTATGGGCCAGTGCGGCGAGCTCCCTTGAGCTCACTTCCTCGTGAAAACCCTCGATGCGATAGTTGGAAGGATGGACCTTGAGGATCATCGCCGTGTCGGGCGTGATGGCGCGCTCGTAGTCGGCCAGGTGCGTGCGGTTGGTGGCACCGACCTCGACGAGCTTGGCGCCCGAAGCCGCCATGACATCGGGGATGCGAAAGCTGCCGCCAATCTCGACAAGCTCGCCGCGGCTGACGATAACCTCTTTGCCCGCGGCGTGAGTCGCCAGCACCAGCAGCACCGCGGCGGCGTTATTGTTGACGACGAGTGCGTCCTCGGCACCGGTAAGCGAACGAATCAGCTGCGCGGCGTGCTCTTTGCGCGACCCGCGCGAACAGGTGTCGACGCTGTACTCGAGCGTGCTGTACCCGCGCGCGACCTCGGCCACGGCCTTGGCAGCCGACTCCGCAAGCGGGGCGCGACCAAGGTTGGTGTGGATGACCACACCCGTGGCGTTGACAGCTGGACGCAGGCTCGGCAGCGCAGAACGATGCGCACGGAATTCGATAGCCGACGCCAGCTCGCGCTTAGAGCGCGGGGCGGCACCGGCACGAATCGCGGCGCGCTCCTCGTCAAGTTCAGCCGTCACGGCAGCATGGACCACCGCGTCGCAGGTCTCCCCCGCTGCCTTCACCACCGGCCACTCGGTGAGCAGCTCGTTGACGGAAGGAATGGCGCGCAGACGGGCGCGCACCTCATCGGACATGTTCTGGCTATCGCTCATGTGCAGCCTTTCAAAACCAAGGGCAGATCAGTCGGTCGTTCATCAAAAACCAGCCGAATCAATCTGCTGAATCAATCAGTCGTTATTATCAACGTGCTCCGTGATCTTTTCCACGCGAACAGCATTTTCCTGAGTGAGCGCGGCACCCGTCAACGGGTCCCAGCGCAGCGGCGTGTGGTCGAGCGGCCCGACGCCCAGGGCCTGCCGGCCACCACCCTCAGCACCCAATGCGCGTCCGCCGGGAGCGGCCGAGGTGAAGATGCACGCCGGATGCAGATAGGGCGTCGTCTCCACGCGCACGCGATCGCGGCCCATGTCGCTCACAAGCTCGACGACCTCGCCATCGGCGATACCCATGCGAGCGGCGACATCGGCGTTCATCTGCACGGCGTCCAGGTCCGACCCCGCCTCGGCGGCACCGGCCGCCGCGAGCCTGCGCGAAATATGCGACTCAAAGGGACGGTTGCCGCTAATGAGGCGAAACATCCCCGGGCCGGGCTCCACCATGGGAGC
>USMA01000141.1 GCA_900555765.1 uncultured Collinsella sp. | reverse complement strand
GAAGTTTTGATCTCGAGCTCGTCGGTTGCTGCCGGGCGCATGCTCGAAAGCTCGTCGAGTAGCTGTGCCAGGCGTTCGTAAGTCACGGGCTTGAGCAGATAGTCGAAGGCACGGACCTCGTAGGACTCCAGTGCGAACTCGGGCGACGAGGTGAGAAACACCAGGCGCACGGCGGTATCGGCCTGGCGCAATTCGCGCGCGGTGTCCATGCCGTTGACGAGCGGCATGATCATGTCGAGCAGAATGATGTCGGCGCGCGATGCGGCATGGCGGGCCAGCAGGTCCTCGCCGCGCGTGACGAGCGCAACATCGACCGCCGTGCCCGTCTCGGTCGACCAACGGTCGATCATCCGGTGCAGTCTATCTAGAAAAGCGACGTCGTCGTCGCAGGCAATAATCTTGAGCATTCTGAGCCCCCTTAGTAGTTCGATTTTGCCACATTGGGTGCGGACCGCTCGCGGAGGCGTGTCCCATTTGCGCCCCACGTCATGCAACTCGCGCCGAGCGGTATTGCGGTGGCGAAAGATGCCTCCTGCGCTATTGAGAGCTCGGCTATCTTCAGCTTGTCAGTTCGAAAATGGACCTGCCACATGATTGAATCTTTATTTCAACTTTACACCTAGGTTTACAGCTGTCTTGTCAGCTGTAAACCTAGGTGTCATACTAAAGCCCCAAGATTCGCCAAAAGAGAGGGGCCTTGATGGCACAGAGCGCGAACATGGATGCATCGGAGCTTGCACGCGACATTGCGGCCGGCCTGGCATCGGCAACGACGGCAACGGAGCGCGCGGCATTGGTGCCCGCAGAGCTCGTCGAGGCCATTCAGCAACTAAAAACCCAACGTGACGCGGTGATCCTGGCACACTACTATGTGGCGCCCGAGGTGCAGGCCGTGGCTGATTACGTCGGCGACAGCTTCTACCTGGCCAAGCTCGCCAAGAGCCTGCCGCAGCAGACCATCGTGCTGTGCGGCGTGGAGTCTATGGGCGAGAGCGCCAAGCTGCTCAACCCCACCAAGACCGTGCTGCTGCCCGAGCCGGGCGCGGACTGCCCCATGGCGCACATGGTCAAGCGCGAGACGGTCGACGCCGCCCGCGCCGAGTACGGTGACGACCTTGCCGTGGTCTGCTACGTCAACTCCACGGTCGAGATCAAGAGCTGGAGCGACGTGTGCGTCACCAGCTCCAACGCCGTTAAGATCGTGTCCGAGCTGCCGCAGCAGCACGTCCTGTTCATTCCCGACCAAAACCTGGGCCGCTTCGTAGCCGAGCAGGTGCCGCAAAAGCACGTCATCCTCAACAACGGTTACTGCCCGCGCCATCACATCATCACCGTCGAGCAGATCGTCGACGCTACGGAGGCCCACCCCGACGCGCTCGTGCTGGCGCATCCCGAGTGCAAGGCCGACGTCCTGGCCGAGGCCGACTACATCGGCTCCACCGCCGGCATCATCAAATATGCCGAGGAGTCCGACGCGAGCGAGTTCATTATCGTGACGGTTCGCGGCGTGCTCTACGAGCTCGAGCGCCGCTGCCAGGGCACCGGCAAGAAGTTCTACTTCCCCGCGGTGCAGCCCACCTGCGTCAACATGGACCTCATTACGCTCGAAAAGCTCGTGCACTGCCTGGAGACGGGCGAGGGCGAGGTGCAGATTGGCGTGTCGGACGAGGCCGCCGATCAGGCCAAGCTCACGCTCGACCGCATGCTCGAGTACGCTGCGCGCTAAGCCAATGTGACATGAGGGACCATCCCTTATGTCGCATTACAAGGGAGAGGATTCCTGTGGAAACCAAGCAATACCCCGATATGGAGTGCGACGTCGTCATTGCCGGCTGCGGCGTGGCAGGCCTGTACGCGGCCCTCAATCTGCCGACGAGCACGCGTGTGATCATGCTCTCCAAGGGCGCTGTCGACGAGTGCGATTCGATGCTCGCGCAGGGCGGCATCTGCGTGCTGCCTGAGGGATCGGACTACGATACCTTCTTTGAGGACACCATGCACGCCGGTCATTACGAGAATCGCCGTGAGAGCGTCGACATCATGATCCGCTCGAGCCGTTCGGTCATCAACGACCTGCTAGCGATGGGCGTGGATTTTGAGCGCAAGGCCGACGGCAGCCTCAACTTTACCCGCGAGGGCGCGCACAGCCGTCCGCGCATTGCCTTCCATGCCGACATTACGGGCAAGGAGATCACGACCAAGCTGCTCCAGGCCGTTCGCAAGCTGGATAACGTGCAGATTTTGGAGCACGTGGCCATGACCGACATCCTGACGGGCGAGCGTGACGGCGCCACGGTGTGCACCGGTGTCGTCGCCGTTCCCGTGGACGAGGACAACTCGGTTCGTCCCGCCGACGAGCTGGTAAATGCCGTCGAGGGCGCGCATGCCGGCGAGCCGTTTAAGATCCATGCCCGCCACACGCTGTGGGCAACGGGCGGCATCGGCGGCGTATACGACCATTCGACCAACTACCCGCAGCTCACGGGCGATGCCTGCTACATCGCTCAGGAGCATGGCATTAAGATGGAGCATCTGGACTACGTGCAGATCCACCCCACGGGACTGTTCTCGCCGCAGCCGGGCCGCACCTTCTTGATCAGCGAGAGCTGCCGCGGCGAGGGCGCGATTTTGCTCAATGCCGCCGGCGAGCGCTTTACCGATGAGCTCCAGCCGCGTGACGTGGTCGCCGCCGCTATTCGCGAGCAGATGAAGCAGGACGGCACCGAGCACGAGTGGCTGAGCTTTGCACCCGTCGAGCGCGACGTGGTGACCGGGCACTTTGCCAATATCCGCGCGCGCTGCCTGGAGGACGGCCGCGACATTCTGGACGAGCCCATCCCCGTCACGCCCACGCAGCACTACTTTATGGGCGGCGTATGGGTCGACAAGGACGGCCGCACCTCGATGCCCGAGCTCTACGCCGCGGGCGAGACGGCCTGCAACGGTGTTCACGGCAAGAATCGTCTAGCTTCCAACAGCCTGCTCGAGTCCCTAGTCTGGGGTCGCCGCGCCGCGTGGTACATGCGCACCGGCAAGTCGCTGGCCGTGGAGCAGGCGGGCGATCCCGCGCTCGATGGCCGTCCTCGCGCCCTGAGCGCCGACATCCTGGCAATCGATGATTTGGCCCGTGCCGCCGGCACGCAGGCCGTGGAGGAGTAGACCATGAATCCCATTACCATGAAGCTCGTCGTCGATGATCTGATTCTGCAGGCTCTGCGCGAGGACATCACGTTTGAGGACGTGAGCACGGCGAGCGTGTGTCCCACGGCGCGCCCCGCCACGGTGGAGCTTATCGCCAAGGCCGACGGCAGCATCGCCGGCCTGGATGTGTTTGCCCGCACCTTTGAGTTGCTGGATCCGCAGAGCTCGGTGCGGTTTGATGTCGTCGATGGCGATGAGGTGCACGCCGGCGACCACGTGGGCCAGGTGCGCGGCGACGCGCGCGTGCTGCTTTCGGGCGAGCGCGTGGCACTCAACTACCTGCAGCGCATGAGCGGCATCGCTACCTACACGCACAGCATGGCCGCGGCGCTCGAGGGCACCAAGACCGTGCTCGTCGACACGCGCAAGACCACGCCGGGCATGCGCGTGTTTGAAAAGGCGGCGGTCGAGGTCGGCGGCGGCAGCAACCACCGCTACAACCTGTCAACGGCCGTCATGCTCAAGGACAACCACATCGGCGCCGCCGGCAGTGTCACCAAAGCCATTCAAATGGCTAAGGCCTACGCCCCCTTTGTGCGCAAGATCGAGATTGAGACGGAAACATTAGATCAGGTGCAAGAGGCAGTAGCCGCCGGCGCGGATATTATTATGCTGGACAATATGGACACCGCCACCATGAAGCAGGCGCTCCAAATCATTGACGGCCGTGCCCAGACCGAGTGCAGCGGCAATGTGACCAAGGCCCGGCTGAGGGAGATCGCCGAAACCGGCGTAGACTTTGTCTCCTGCGGTGCTCTCACCCACTCCGCTCCCATTCTGGATCTGAGTCTGAAAAACCTGGCCCCAATCGAATAAACCAACACCTCCCACCCCAAGCCCCGGCTTTGGGGTGGGATTTTTTATACCTTGCGGCAATCTGCCGCCCCGGTACATACAAAAAAGGCGTGGCCCGAAATGGGTCACGCCTTTTGATATGAGCAGGGATCAATAATTCTCCGCCTTCAGTTCAAAATAGGCCTTGGGATGGGCGCATACCGGGCAAACCTCCGGTGCGGACTTACCCACCACGATGTG
>USMA01000140.1 GCA_900555765.1 uncultured Collinsella sp. | reverse complement strand
ACGATGGCGCGCAGCTGGCTCTCATAGCCGCTGCAACGGCAGAGGTTGCCGGCGAGCTGGCGTGAGAGTTCCTCGCGCGTGGCGACGAGGCTCGGGTCCTCCTTGGCGGCGCGTGCAAGCGCCAGCACGTTCATGATGAGGCCGGGGGCGCAAAAACCGCACTGCTCGGCGCCTTCGGCAGCCATCGCACGGGCAAGCGCCTCGGACTCGGCTTTGAGGCCCTCGAGCGTGGTGATGGTGTGGCCCTCGACGCGAGCGGCGGGAACCGAGCAGCTCAGCACCGGGTCGCCGTCGAGCCACACCGTGCACAGGCCGCAGTTGGTGGTCTCACAGGCGCAGCGCACCGACGCACAACCCTGCTCGCGCAACAGTGCAAAGAGCATGGTGTCGGGGGCAATCTGAACCTTGACCTTACGGCCGTTGAGCGTAAAGGAAAGATCGATGAGTTTGGCAGCCATTAGCGCACCTCGCTAGAATCGACGCCGGGCACGCGGCGGCAGGAATACTCGTCCGTGGCGAACTTGGGGATCTGCACGGTCTCGAGCTCGCGGGCAAGCGCGGCCGAAAGCTCGATGCCGGCGGCGCGACGCACAGCCTGGATGGCGAGCGGGGCAGAGATGCGGCGGCGGTAGTCGGCCGAGCCCCACAGGTTGGTTCCGTAGCTCAGGGCACGCACGGATGCAGCAAGGGCGCGAAGCTCGTCCTCGGAAGGATGCTCGTTCACCGGGCCGCACGCCTCGCCCTGCAGCAGGGTCGCGCGCAGCGGGCGGGCGCCCACGGTGACGTGCCAAGTGTTGTCCCACCAGGCGGCGGTGACGTTCAGCGAGGGGAAGTCGGTCGCAGCCTTGCGTACGGCCTCGTAGCTCGCGCGGTAGTCGTGCTTGACGACTACGACGCGCTCGATCACGTCGCGCACGTAACCCATCCGCACGAACTCCGCGAGCGGCACGCGGCCGGCGCCCGTCAGCTCAACGTAAGAATCAAGAGCGAGGAAGGCGGAGAGAACGTCCGAGAAGCCAAAGCGGCCGTAGATGCTGCCGCCCACCGTGGCGGTATTGCGCAGCTGCACGCCCACGATGTCGTGAACGGCAAACTCAAAAACATTGTTGACAAGCGCGTTGAGCTCGGCATGGCGCTCGAGCTGGCGCAGGGTACACATGGCACCGATGCGAAACTCGGTCTCGGTCTCCTCGATCTGATCGAGTCCGCAGGCCGAAAGGTCAATTGCCGTCGCCACACGACGCGAACCCAGACGCATCCAGATGCCGCCGCCCACAATCTTGTTGTTGCGGTTCTTCTGCAAGAGCTCATAGGCTTCGGCCGCGTTTCCAACACGGACGTAGGTACCGAACTTGAGCACGTTCTCCCCCATCTCTCCACTTGTCCAGTACTTTTAAGTGTACCAAACGAGGGGCCGCACACCGTTTTAGGACAAAATCCACCCACCCATCCATAACTTGCGGTGATATACGGACTGATTAGTCGTTCTGGAACGCAAAACAGTCCGTATATCACCGCAAGTTATGAGGAGTCCTTCGGGATAGAAAAGGCTCCCAGCCAAATAGCTGGGAGCCTCATCACATGCTATGTCGAGCGAAGGTTTAGCAGACGCCCTGGGCGAGCATGGCGTCGGCGACCTTCAGGAAGCCGGCGATGTTGGCGCCCATGACGAAGTTGCCCTCCTGGCCGTACTCCTTGGCGGTGTCGTCCACGTTGTGGAACATGCCGCGCATGAGCTGCTCGAGCTTGCCGTCGACCTCCTCGAAGGTCCAGGACAGGTGCTCGGCGTTCTGGCTCATCTCCAGGCCGGACACGAGCACGCCGCCGGCGTTGGCAGCCTTACCGGGCATAAAGGCGACGCCGTTCTCCTGGAAGTAGTTCGTGGCCTCGATGGTCGTGGGCATGTTCGCGCCCTCGCCGACCACCTTGCAGCCGTTGGCGACGAGCGCCTGGGCGTCCTCGAGCAGCAGCGTGTTCTCGCGAGCGCAGGGCAGCGCGATGTCGCAGGGAAGCTGCCACACGCCGCGGCCGTCGCCCTCGTGCCACACGGCGTTGGGCTTCTCGTCAACGTACATAGCGAGCGTAACGCCCTTGTCGTGGCCAGAGCGCTTCTTGTTGTAGATGTGCTCGAGCACGGTGTAGTCGATGCCGTCGGGATCCTCGACCCAGCCGTGGGTATCGGAGCAGGCGAGCACCTTGCCGCCGAGCTGGGAGACCTTCTGGACGGCGTAGATGGCGACGTTGCCGGAGCCATGAACGACGACGTTCTTGCCCTCGAAGGAGTCGCCGCGGCTCTTGAGGTACTCGTCCACAAAGTAGGCCAGGCCGTAGCCGGTGGCCTCGGTACGGGCGAGCGAGCCGCCAAAGGAGAGGCCCTTGCCGGTGAGGACGCCGGTCCACTCGTTGGTCAGGCGCTTGTACTGACCGAACAGGTAGGCAACCTCGCGGCCGCCAACGCCCAGGTCGCCGGCGGGAACGTCGGTGTTGGGGCCGATGTGGCGATAGAGCTCGGTCATGAAGGACTGGCAGAAGTGCATGATCTCGTTGTTGGACTTGCCCTTGGGGTCAAAGTCGGAACCGCCCTTGCCGCCGCCCATGGGAAGGGTGGTCAGGCTGTTCTTGAGGATCTGCTCCAGGCCCAGGAACTTAAGCATGCCCAGGGTGACCGTCGGGTTAAAGCGCAGGCCGCCCTTGTAGGGTCCAATGGCAGAGTTGAACTCGACGCGGTAACCGCGGTTGACCTGGACCTTGCCCTGGTCGTCGACCCAGGGGACACGGAACATAACGATGCGCTCGGGCTCGACAAGGCGCTCCAGCAGGGCGGCCTCCTCGTACTCGGGGTGGGCGTCGAGCGCCGGCTGGATGGTGCCGAGGATCTCGGTCGCGGCCTGGATGAACTCAGGCTGCTCGGGATAGCGGGCCTTGAGCTCTTCGAGAACTTTCTGCGTGTAGCTCATGCTTCCTCCAATTGATGGAAAAGAAAAGTATCGTTCGAGGCGCCCCATTTGTCGTGTGCTTTTTCGAGTATGGATAATTTTGAACTGTTGCAGTATAGTTACGCATAAGCCGACGAGCATATTTTTCGTTTTGATTACGATGCAGGTAGAAGCGTTTTTGAGTGCCTGACATGCAAAACCCGTGTTTCAAACCTGTTTCGTCCACGTGTTCCAAGCCACCACATTGGGGACAGGCACCTTTGTGGTGATGTTGGTGGTTAGAGGACGAGCTGATGGTAGTCGGCGGGGGTTATGCGGCCCTCGGTGGCGGCGCGGAAGGCGGCGAGAGCATCGCCCGAGAACGGCATGGCCCAGCACAGCCCGCAGCCGGCGGTAATGGAGCCGGGCAAAGGCATAATGCGCCCGGGCACGCCGGCATCCAGGCACAGCTGCTCGCATTCCATCACATCGAAGGTGCTATCGAACGACACGATGATTTTGCGTTCGTGGTCGAGAGCATCACCGGACGGGCCTTCGCGGTGTGCATCACGATACGCCGCGGCGGCCGCCTCCTCTTCCGCGGTATGTCCGCAGCCACCGCAACCGCAGGTACAGGGTTCGGACCCGTCGCAAGTGCAAGGTTCTCCCGTGTCGGGACAAATATCGTGAGACATGGCAACTCCAATCGTCTAAGCGAGCAGCTCGGCCGCCGCAAACTCCTCGGGCGTATTGACGTTCTCGAAGCAGAGCGTCGAGCCCGCGGCCTTAACGATCTGCGGCTCATCCATATAACCGGCCTGAACGCGACTGATCAGGCAGCGAATGCGCTGTCGGTCGCAGGAGAGCAGCTCTTGGGCAACCGGCGCACACGCGTCACGGCGCCAGACGGCGCAAAGCGGCTCAATCCCCCGCTCCTCGCGCGGCACGCACACATCGAGCGCCTCAGCCTCAACATGATCGGCAAGCACGCCGATGAGTTCCGGCGAGACAAACGGCATATCGCAGGCGACGATCGCCACGAGCGGCAATCGGGCCGCGGCCAACGAGCTCGCGATGCCGCGCATGGCGCCCGCCGACCCTTCAAGGTCCGCCACCACACGCGGCACCAGGCCGCCAAACGCGCGCTCCTCAAGGTAGGCCAGCTCGCTGGGACGCGACGTCGTCACGACCAACTCGCCGGCAACTGGCGCCAGCCGGCCCAGCACGCGCTCGATGAGCGGCTCGCCGCAAAACAACATCCGCGCCTTGTCACAACCCATGCGCGACGACAGCCCGCCCGCTTGGACGACGCAAGAAAGATCGGCTCGTCGTACGGTAGTCATACGGCAAAACCCCCCCA
>USMA01000139.1 GCA_900555765.1 uncultured Collinsella sp. | reverse complement strand
GATACTGATGGCCGCGCGCACCCAACTCGATCCACTCGGCCGCGTGGCGGCGGGGCTCATCACGGAGCGGCTGCCCGAGTGTCGCATCATTATCATGACCGGCATGCCCGAGATTACCTTTGTCGATCAGGCCCGCGAGGCGGGCGTCGATAGCTTTGTGTACAAGAACGTCGGTATCGACGAGCTGTTCGCCGTGATGCGCTCCACGTTGGCGGGCTACTGCACGTTTCCCAAGCCGCCCGAGAGCATTTTTTCGGGCACGGCGGCACTCGACGATGTCGAGCTGTCGATTTTGCGCCTTGCCTGCGAGGGCAAGAGCCGCCGCGAGATCGCGGCCGAGCTGTTTATGAGCGAGGGCACCATCAAGCGCCGCATTTCGGAGATCCTGAGCAAGACCGGCTACGACAACATCATGCGTCTTGCCGTGCATGCGGTGACCGAAGGCAGCATCGTCCCCAACATGGAGCGCTAACGCTCGTTATGCATCGGCATAAAAGCGGCGGGGCCGCAGGATCATTTCCTGCGGCCCCGCCTGGCATGTGCGCGGATATGTCCGCCAATCCGCGGCTATCGGTGTCTGTCGCTACGCGATGGTTGCGCTGTAGGAGGCGACGTCCTCGTAGGAATCGGTCAGGTAGGCGTCGATGCCGATGGTCGTGTTGACCAGGTCGTCAAGGCTGTCAAGCTCGCCGCTCGAGAACGTGAATTCCTCGGTGGCGCTGGTGCCGGGCATCAGGTTAGCCGAGAACCAGGGTTCCTTCATGGTGCCGTTGACGTTGGTCTTGCCGGAAGGAGCGTAGAAGGTCAGGTCCTTGTCGCTCTTGTTGGGGATGTTGACGTCTAAGCCGATGTCGCCCCAGTCGTCCTTGAACTTCTCGGTGATGGTGATGGTGCACAGATCGTCATCGGCGACGGTGACGGCGGGGGAGATTTCGACGTTCTGGACATCGTCGTCTTCGACGGCCTCATCGATCTCCTCTTCCTTCTCGGCCGCCTCGCGATCCTTCTTCACCGTACCGGACAGGTCCTTGTCGGACTTGGTAAAGACAAGATTGCCGTCATCTTCTTCGAGGATGAGTTTGCCGTCCTTGAGCTTCATGTCGTGCGACTCATCTTCGGCGGTGATGGTTACGGTGGTGGCGTCCTTTGCCTCCCATTTAAGGTCGACGACTTCAAGGAACAGGTCGAGGGCGCCTGTACCGTCCTCATCGAGAATCAGGACGCAGTGGACACTCCAATCCTCGAGCTTCTTCATGTACTCATCGGTCAGCTCTTCGCCATCCACGGTTCCACCCGAGAGTTCCCAGCTGCCGACGAAGTTGGCCTTGGGGTCTTTGCCGCCGCTGCTGCAGCCCGTCAGGGCAAAGGCGAGCGCCAGGACGCATGTTAGAAATGCGAGTACGGACTTTTTGAACGTTGTCTTCATGGTGTCCTCCTTTATCGAACGAAACCCATAGAAGCAAATGCGGGGGTGGCGGACCCCCCGCCAATTACCAGATAGAGGGGCTAGGGCCTAGGCGTTCCGCAGTTGCTGCAGAACTTGCCGCCGTTTTCGCTGCCGCAGTTGGGGCAGAACCACTTGGCCGGTGCCGGGGCGGGTGCGGGACTGCCGCACTCGGAGCAGAACTTGCCGGTGTTGGTGGCGCCGCAGCTGCAGGTCCATGCGCCGGCCGCAGGTGCGGCGGTGGGAGCCGGTGCGGGGGCGGGAGCCGGAGCCGGCTGCGGAGCGGCCTGCTGCTGTGCCTGGCCGGCGGCGAACAGCTGGCTGGCGTTCATGCCGCCCATGCCACCTGCCATGCCCATGCCCATAAAGCCTGCCATCGCGCCGTTGGGGTTGGCGGCTGCCGCGCGCATCGCATCGCTCTGGGCGCTGGCAATGTTGGCTGCCGCCATGGTGGGATCGCGCATGACCGCGGCCTTCTGCAGGTCCTTGATCATCTGCTCGTCTTCTTGCGAGGCGGCGATGGAGTTGACGCCAAAGCTCACGATCTCGACGCCGCGCAGGTCACGCCAGTCGGCAGAGAGGACCTCGTTGAGCGCGCGGGCGAGCTCGGTGGTGTGGCCGGGGATGGCGCTGTAGCGGATACCCATCTCCGAGATCTTGGCAAAAGCGGGCTGCAGGGCGGTGAGCAGCTCGGACTTAAGCTGGCTGTCGATCTTGTCGCGCGTGTAGCTATCGGTCACGTTGCCGCATACGTTGGTGTAGAACAGCAGCGGGTTGGTGATGCGGTACGAATACTCGCCGTTGCAGCGCACGGAGATGTCGACGTCCAGGCCAATGTTGTTATCGACCACGCGGAAGGGCACGGGCGAGGCGGTGCCGTACTTGTTGCCGATGATCTCCTTGGTGTTGATGAAGTAGACGCGCTGGTCCTTGCCTGCATCGCCGCCAAAGGTAAAACGGCTGCCGATATTGGCGAAGGTCTCCTTGATGGAATCGCCCAGGCTGCCGCTAAAGACGCTCGGCTCGCTGCCGGTGTCGAAGACGAACTCACCGGGCTCCAGCGCGACTTCGATGATCTTGCCGTTTTGCACCACGAGCATGCCCTGTCCGTCGTTGACGGCGATGACCGAGCCGTTGGAGATGACGTTGTCCTCGCCGCGCGTGTTGGAGCTGCGGCCACCGGTACGTTTGCTGCCCTTGCAGGCCAAGACGTCAGCAGGCATCGATTCGCAGTAGATAAATTCCTTCCACTGGTCGGCCATGACGCCGCCGGCAGCTCCCAATCCAGCTTTCAAGAGTCCCATGGTGATCTTCCTTTCTCGTCAAAGGCCAGGTGGTATTGGTTGGATTGCTTAGTCGTCCTTGTCGTCCTTCATGACGACGGTGGTCTCGGTGTGGCTGAAGGTGTCGTGCTTCTCGGTCAGGTCGAGCTCGCCACAATACTCATCGGCACAGGTTGCTTCGTTGGCCGTCTTGAGCTGGCCTACCAGTAGCACGTCTCCGATAATCACGATGATCAGCGGCGCGATGATATTGATGAGGATGCCCTCGATATCAAAGGTGAGGTAATCCGGATCGAAGGCGTATTCCCCCATAAAGAGAATCTGGGAGAGGATAAATCCGATCACAAAGAACAGCACCGAGGCGATGGCGAGCTTGGGCTTGGAGCAGGGGAGCTCGCCGACCAAGCGGCCGGTCTGACCGTTCATGGCAAACAGGTAGCTCTTGCCGTTCCATGAGGTGGAGAGCATCCAGACGGGGAACAGGGCGTAGGCGCTGTCTTCCCAGGTGTAGTCGAGCTGCTTGCTTTCGACCGTGGCATCGTCGTATTCGTCGACGACGGTCTCGCGCAGGGCCGAGATCGTGCTTTCTTCCATACGGCGCTCGGCGCGCGCCTTGCAGGTCTCGCAGTCCTCGTCGTAACGGTTGGCGATGTAGCCGGGCATATATGCGACCGAGAACGGACGCAATGCGTTGTAGTCAAACGGCTCGATGGCGTCCATGTGGCCGTCGGGCATCTTGGACGATCCGTCGACGGGCACGCGCTTAAACGAGATACTGCCCTTGCGATAGGCATCGTAGTGGTCGGTGGTCGTGACGGTGCGGTCGGATTCCTCGGTCACGGTCTCGTTGGTCGCGTCAAAGTACACTTCGCCGTCAACGCGGGCGCCGTAGAGCCAAAACGGCACGTAGACACCTTGGACCTCGTCGATGTGGTTGCCGGTGACAAAGCTCTTGGGCAGCAAGATCTTGCCCTTGTAGTGTTCCTTGAGTGCGGCCGTGACGTCGTCGCGCCCTAGCTTAAACGGAATCACCAGGTCGGGCGAGAAGTCGCCAGAGAGCTGGCCGGGCGCCACGGCGGAGTTGCCGCAGTACGGGCAGGTGGTGACGGCGACGGTGCCGTCGGACACGAGCTCGGCGCCGCACGACGAGCAGATGTAGCCGGCGGTTTGGGCAAGCTCCTGCACCGCGTCGTCTGCGACGGGCTTGGGCGTTGCGGCTGCCGCATCGGCGTTGGCATCGGCCTTGTCCTGGCGCTCGCGATAGAGGGCCTCGACTTCTTCGACTTCAAAGCGCGAGTCACAGTAGTCGCAGACGAGCTTTTGCTCGGCGCTGGCAAAATGCAGGGGGCCACCGCAGGCAGGGCACTGATAGTTAACGCTCTCGAAGGCCATGATCGGTCCTTTCCGTGCCGGGGCTATGCGCCGATGGCGCCACCGCAGTATTCGCAGCGCCCACTGGCATCGGGAATGGTGGTGGCTCCGCAGAAGGGGCAGGTCACCGCGGTCTTGGGGGCCTTGGCGGCCACGACGCTGTCGCGTGTCTCCTGACGCAGCT
>USMA01000138.1 GCA_900555765.1 uncultured Collinsella sp. | reverse complement strand
CCGCGGCCATGAAAGAACCTCCGCTGCGCACTTCGTGCGGCGGAGGTTCTTTCGTCCTGCGGAGTGCGCCGGAAAGGAAGGCCGCGCTTTTGTTTTGGTTCGCGCCATGTGGGGGTGGTGGCGACGTGCATTTTTGCGAGTATTCTGCAGTCGAAGGCCCCTGCATACCGACCTCGGGCAAAAAATCGGGATTTCTCGATGTTTTCTACGAATGATGGGCGGGGTTATGGGCTGACAGCGTTTGATTTGCAGGGATATTCACGGTCTTTGGCATTTATCGTGGCGCCCGAAGCTCTTGGTTATGTTGAATACTCCTAAAAATGCACGGCGCTTAGAGGGGGACCTTCGCGAAAAAGGAAACCGCCCCGTCGAAGTATGCATTCGACGGGGCGGTTTATGCATTTGGCCGATTAAGGATGCGCCGTCAAACTACTAGAACTTGACGGTCGGGGCCTGGCGGGCTGCCTCGGCGGCCGCGAAGCCCTGGCGCTCCTTAAACTGGAAGATGCCGGCAAAGATGACAGCCGGGAACGTCTGGATAGCATTGTTGTAGCTGAGCACGCAATCGTTGTAGCTCTGGCGTGCATAGCTAATCTTGTTCTCGGTATCCTCGAGCGATGCCTGCAGCTGCGTAAAGTTGGTGTTTGCCTTAAGATCGGGATAGGCCTCGGCTACGGCGAAGAGCTGGCGCAGCGCACCGGTCAGCACGTTGTCGGCTTCCATCTTGGCCTCGGGCGTGGTGGCCTTGACGGCGGTGTTACGCGCGCTGATCACGGCGGAGAGCGTCTCCTGCTCGTGCTTGGCGTAGCCCTTGACTGTCTCGACCAGGTTGGGGTTCTGGTCGTTGCGGCGCTGCAGCTGCGTATCGATGTTCTGCCAGGCGTTATCGATGCGGTTACGCTTGGTGACCATGTTGTTGTAGATGCCGGCGATGGCGCAGACAATCACAATGACAACAACGATGCCGATGATGACGGTAATCATGATGTCTCCGTTTCGAATGGCCGCGGCGGCATGCGCCAGCTGCCGTTGGTATAACGCTACTAGTATACCCGCAACGTTTTGCCGTGCCGAACTTTCCGGTAAGCGTTGTGTTTTCGGCGGGGTTGGCACCGGGGCAAAGCGCGCGAGGTACAGGTGTAAGATATGCGACAGATTGACGAGTGTTGTCTTTGCCCTGAGGATGGCGATACCAGTGGACCTTCGCATTAAGAAAACCTACCGCGCCCTGTTCGATGCCTTCACCGAGCTTCTCGAGGAGCATCGTTTTGAGGACCTGACGGTTGCCATGCTGTGCGACCGCGCCATGATTCGCCGCACGACGTTCTACAAGCACTTTCGCGACAAGAACGATTACTTTGCCTTTTATATCGATGAGCTTATGTCGGGCTTGCCGCAAAAACAGCCCGATGAGGCCGGCGCGGTGTCTGCCGAGGACGTGCGCGCGCTTCGACACGCGATTTTGGACGATGCCATGGATTTGATTCTGACGCACGAGCGGCTCATGGATAACATTTTGGCAAGCAGCATGTCGGGCATGTTGACCAACGTTATTTGCGACCGCATTGCCCGCTCCATCCGCGAGCGCGTGATGAACGTGCTTGCCGAGGATGCCCTGGCCCCCGTGTCACTTGAGACGACGTCTGAGTTTGTCGCCGGCGGTATTATTCGACTTTTCACGATATGGTGGGAGTCGGGTCACGATCTTGAGCGTCGACCTGAGATAGCCGACGTGGTCGATGCACTGTTTGAGCGAACTATGACGCCGGTGCATCACTAGAAGTGGCGGAGAGAGGGGGATTCGAACCCCCGGAACGCTCTCGCGCTCAACGGTTTTCAAGACCGCCGCATTCAACCGCTCTGCCATCTCTCCGTGAGTCGTAATGATAGCATCGTTTTGAATTTGCAACAGGGAAGGCGAACGATGACGATCACCGAAATCGACGAGAAGTTCATGCGCGAGGCGTTGGCGGAGGCGCGAGCCGCCGCGGCGGTGGGCGAGGTGCCCATCGGAGCCGTAGTGGTGCGCGACGGCGAGATTGTCGCGCGGGCGCATAATCGTCGCGAGCTCGATCAGGATCCTTCGGCCCATGCAGAGTTCGCGGCCCTGTGCGCCGCTGCTCAGGCGCTTGGCCGCTGGCGCCTTTCCGACTGTACGGTCTATGTGACGTTGGAACCCTGCTGCATGTGCGCGGGCCTTATGGTCAACGCGCGCGTGGGGCGCTGCGTCTATGGCGCGGCTGATGCCAAGGCGGGCGCGCTGGGTTCGCTGTATGATCTGAATGCCGATTCGCGCCTGAATCATCGGTTTAACGTGACCGCCGGCGTGCTGGTAGACGAGTGTCGTGAGGTGTTGAACAGCTATTTTAGTGGGCTGCGTGGCACCGATGGTGCTGACTGCGGTTGTGGGGCCGATCTTGAAGCACGCGCCGCTCACGCCGCAGCGCTTGCAGGTGTCGGTGAGGATGCTGGCACGGCGGTTGACTTTGGTCCTGCATGCCGCCGGCCCCGCCGTGTGCTGTTGGCGATTGACTCCTTTAAGGGTAGCGTTTCGAGTGCACAGGCGGAGGCGGCGGTTGCCGAAGGCGTGCGCCGCGTTTGGCCTGATGCCCAGGTGGCCACATTGCCGCTGGCGGATGGCGGCGAGGGGACGCTCGATGCCGTTGCCGCGTGCGGCGGTGAGATTGTGACCTGCGAGGTCGCAGGGCCCTTGGGCGACCGCGTGTCTGCCCGGATACTGGTGGACGGCGAGCGCGAGTCGGCTGCAATTGAGATGGCCGAGGCGGCGGGTATTGGGTATTCGCCTTGCACGGAGTCGTCGGCGCTGGCTGCTACAACCTATGGCGTGGGCGAGCTCATGCTTCGCGCGGTTCGCATGGGCGCAAAGACTATCTATATTGGTTTGGGCGGCAGCGCCACCAACGATGGCGGCGCCGGTATGCTGCAGGCGCTGGGCGCCCACCTTGTCAATGAACACGGCCGCGATATCGTTCCCGGTCTTGCAGGCCTTGAACACGTGGCGAGCATCGATTTGGCGCCAGCGCGGCGGACGCTGAACGGCGCACGTGTCGTGGTGCTTTCCGATGTCGAGAATCCGCTCGTGGGGCGTCGCGGCGCGCTTGCGGTGTTCGGCGGACAGAAGGGTCTGCCGACGGATGATGCCGAGGCGATGAACAGGTACGACGGTTGGATGGTCGGCTACGGTCGCTTGCTCGACGCTGCGATTGCCGGAGCTCGAGTCAAGGGTATGTTGCGCACCCCCGAGGGCGCGCGGACATTAGGCTCGCTGCTCGGCGTGCCCGGTGCGGGCGCTGCCGGTGGCTGGGGCGCGGCGTTACTGGCGCTCGGGGCGGAGCTGCGTTCGGGCGTGGAGACGGTGCTCAATCTGATTGGGTTTGACGAGCGCGTGCGCGATATCGATCTGGTCATAACGGGCGAGGGCAATATGGACGAGCAATCCGCCGCCGGTAAGGCGCCGGTGGGCGGGGCCCGTCGCGCGAAGCGATATGGCAAGCCGGTGGGCACCGTCGTGGGCGGGCGCGCCGTCAACCTGGATGCGGTGTGTGAGCAGGGTATTGACTTGGTTTTGCCGATTTGCCGCAAGCCCATGGGCCTGGAACAGGCACTCGATCCGCAAGAAGCCACAACCAACCTGATCTGTGCTGGCGAGTCAGCCGCCCAAGCCTATGACCTCGCTCGCCTCTAAGGCCTATCTCCCTACAAGTTGCGGTGGAATACGGAGTGTTTATGCCTTTAAGGGGCCAATTCAGTCCGTATTCCACCGCAGCTTCGAGAATGGCCATTCGAGGTTGGCTGCCTTGGGTCTTGGATCGGACCGTTTGCCGCGAAACACGGCTATCTACTACGTTTAACCGGCCATCCTCGACCATCCCGGAATTTGCAAAAATAAAACCGCAGGTAGAAATCTTGATGGTTTTCGAAAAAGTCGGCTATGGTCGACCCCTGTGGCCTAAACGTAGTAGATAGGTCCTTTTCGTGGTACAGCAACAGATCAGTCTATTTAGGACGGGGCTTACTTGACTACTTTCGCCACCCTGATGCCCCTCCAGTCAAAAAGTAGTCAAAAAAGCCCCGTCCCAAATTAGCTACCTTGCTCTGATGGGCGGGAGCAGGTAAGATATACCGAGCGCCTAGCGCGTTCGATGGGTTCGGATGACGACATGTTCCGAATCTGGTCAGGTCCGGAAGGAAGCAGCCATAAGGAGCCTCTGTCGGGCATCCGAATCCATCGAGTGCGCAGGCGCTTTTTGGTGCCGCGGCTACCCGCGAGTGCCGGCAGGGCGCTTGGT
>USMA01000137.1 GCA_900555765.1 uncultured Collinsella sp. | reverse complement strand
GTCCTGTCCAGATAACCGCGCACACGACGGTAACCGAGCTGCAGCCCAGCCTGTCCGATGTCGTGTGCGCAAACAAAAAGCTGCAGATTGGCTTTATCGTTGCGCTTGTGGTCCTGGCGCTGCTGTCGGGCTTTGTGGCTCGTCCGCATTTCGCCGATACCAAAACTTGGGACTCCACCATCGAGGTCATCGACCAAAAGAAGGGTAACGTACTGGCGCTCACGACCTCGTGCGTGGCGCTGTCTGCGGGCATTACCGCGCTGCCGGGCGATACGGGAACGCCGGTTGCCGAGCAGCTCGCGCAGCTTTCAGGCAACCTTGGTATCGTGCTTGCCGTGCTCTACCTAGAGAAATATTTGCTCACGATTTTGTGGTCAGTTGGCTTGGGCATCTTAATCCCGTTTGCGTTGGTGCTCTTTGCGGTGTCGCTCGGCATTCACGGGCGCTGGAGCACGAGCGCTGTCCTGCGCCGTGTGGCGACACGCGTGCTGGTGGTTGCCGTGATCGGTATGGCGCTTGTGCCCGCGAGCGTATGGGTGTCGCAGAAGGTCGATGAAACGTATCGCGTTAGTATCGAGCAAGCTGAGCAAAAGGCTGCGGACGCTGCGGATGCGGCCGACACCACGGACAAGTCAGCCGAGACCAGCTCAAAATCGAACAAGAAAAAATCCGAGACCACGGCGTCCAAAAACGTGCTCGAGCAGTTGACTGATGGGGCATCGAGCCTTGTTACGTCGGTGACCAGCGGCGCCAAGCAGATGACCGATGAGATCGTGCGGCAGGTGACCGATCTGATTGAAGGCGTCATCGTGATGATCGTGACTTCGTGTGTGATTCCTCTACTGGTGCTCGTGGCGTTCCTATGGCTAGGACACGTGCTGCTGGGGATCGATATCTCCGGTCCCGCGAACTATCTGACGGGTCGTTTCTTGAGCGCTCCGTCCAGACATGCCAAGAAGAGCGGGCAGTCTGAGTAGGCGGCAAAGCTTGCTTTGTAAGACCAACCTTATGATGGGCGGCGTATACCGGTTCTGGGCGGCCCTTCTGTTTGTTGAACACATGGTCGCTATGTCCGCGTCCGGTCCAAACGGTCAGCAATCATCCGTGAACGGTATTTGTTCAAAAAAGAACAAAGATAAACAAATAGTTGTTGCAGTTACTGTTCGAATGTGTTCAAATAAACATGAACAGTGAAGAACCGCACATTCAGATGCCCGGACCTGAACGCGATTCAACACTTCCAAACAGAAACTACGCACCTGCGTATCTCTCAAGGAGGATGTCATGAGGGTTGTAATCGCTTCCGATGCCGACGGTATGTCGATGAAGGAGTCCATCAAGGAGATGCTCATCGCCGACGGTCACGAGGTCGTCGACTATTCCGAGACCCCTGCCGCGGACTTTGTCGATTCCGCGACCGCCGTTGCCAAGGACCTGCTGGAGCACAAGGATTCCCAGGGATTTGCATTCGATAAGTACGGCGTCGGCTCCTATATGGCCGCCGTCAAGATCAAGGGCATGGTCGTCGCCAACATTTCCGACGAGCGCTCCGCCTACATGACCCGCGAGCACAACGGCTCGCGCATGGTCACCATGGGCCCGGGCGTTGTGGGCACCGAGGTCGCCAAGAAGATCGCCCGCGAGTTCCTGCGTGCCCAGTACGCCGGCGGCCGTCACCAGATCCGTGTCGACATGCTCAACAAGATGGCCTAACGAGAGCCACCGAGAACTCGAACTTCTACCTCAACTTGTGAATTCAGACGAAAGGACGTTCTGATGAAGAAGACCATCGCAATCGGTTGCGACCATATCGTTACGGACGAGAAGATCTATCTGGCCGACCGCCTGGAGCAGGCTGGCTACAAGGTGCTCGACTGCGGCACCTACAGCCACACCCGTACGCACTACCCCATCTACGGTAAGGCCGTGGGCGAGGCCGTTGCCAGCGGCAAGGCCGACTTTGGCGTGGCCCTGTGCGGCACCGGCATCGGCATCACCAACGCCGTCAACAAGGTTCCCGGCGCCCGCTGCGCCCTGGTTCGCGACATGACCTCTGCCCTGTATGCCCGTCGCGAGCTCAACGCCAACATCGTGGGCTTTGGCGGCAAGATCACCGGCGAGTTCCTGATGGCCGATATCATGCTTGCCTTCCTGGAGGAGCCCTACGAGAAGACCCCCGAGCACGATGCCCTGATTGCCAAGATCGATGCCTGCAATAAGGCCGACGCTGAGGCTCAGGCTGACCCGCACTTCTTTGACGAGTTTCTCGAGAAGTGGGACCGCGGCGAATACCATGACTAAGGAGGTTACGCGGTTTTACCAAACCGCGTAACGGGTCGACGCTGCGCGCCGCCCAGGCACCCCATCTCGCCGCTCAAACCGTCGCTCGCGTACATGAAGTACGCGTCGCTCCTCTTTTGTGGCACCTCGCCACGGCAGCTGCCCGTTCGCTGGCGTATGCTCGACCAGGATGGGCATATTTGGTTCGGTTTAAATTGATTTATTATGCCGACTTGGGCTGGGTATGATGGTGCAAACGATTGCAAGATAAAGGGGTGCTCGTGGTAAAGATGAAAGATGTGGCCGAGCTAGCGGGCGTTTCGAGCGCCGCCGTCTCGCGCTACCTCAACGGTGGATATATCTCGGCGGACAAGGCCGAGCGCATTAAGCAGGCGATTGAGCTGACCGGATACGTGCGGTCCAACCAGGCCCGCGCGCTGCGCACCGGCTCCACCAAGCTCATCGGCGTCATCGTGCCCAAGATCAACTCGGAATCCGTGAGCCGCATTACTGCGGGTATCGGTCAGGTGCTCGGTCGCCGCGGGTACCAGATGCTGCTCGCGAATACTGACAACGTGGCCGAGCGCGAGCTCGAGTATCTCGACTTGTTCCAGAACCACCCGGTCGATGGCATCGTGCTCGTGGCAACCATGATTACCGATGAGCACCGTGCGGCCATTGCGTCTTGCCGTGTACCCATTGTGCTGATCGGCCAAAACGTCGAGGGCGCGGCTTGCGTCTACCATGACGATTACTAGGCTGCCTTAGAGCTGGGCCAGGCGCTTGCGACGCATGTTGAGGGCAAGATTGCCTATATCGGTGTTACCGAGGAAGAAAGTGCCGCCGGATACGACCGTCGTCGTGGATTTGAAGCTGGTCTGGGCGCCGCGGGCGTTGTGCTCGATCCCGATTTGATTCGCTGCGGGTCCTTTACCCTCGATTCCGGCTATCGTGCGTCGCGCGAGCTGCTGGGCGAAGTGCCGGATGTTTCGTTTATCGCGTGCGCGACCGACACTATGGCGGCCGGCGCCCTGCGCGCTCTTGACGAGGCGCGCGGCATGGGCGAGGGCGTGCGTCGCGTGAGCGGTTTTGGCGACAACGCATTTTTGCGCGCGCTGACGGGCGGCATTCCCACCGTGCATTACGGTTACCTGACCAGTGGCGTCGAGGCGACCAATATGTTGCTCAACACGCTCGATGGCGTGGAGGGGGAGAGCGGCCTCAAGACGCTCAAGCTCGGACATCAGCTGATGAATGTCTAGGCTTTGGGCATGTCTGCCGGCCTTTGATTCCCTGTTTTTGGCTCAAAACCACCTTTCACCGTCAAATATCTACCGTTTACCGCTAATGAAAACGATTACAGCTATATATAACTGAAAACGATTACAGTGTAAGTGTCAAAGATGGCCGGGTGCAGATGCGCCCGTTGGAGGAAAGGGAAGTCATGGACTACCGCAAATCAGCCCAAGAGGTGCTCGACAACGTCGGTGGCGCCGACAACGTTGTTTCGGCCGCACACTGCGCCACGCGTCTGCGCCTGGTGATTGCCGATAACGCCAAGGTTGACAAGGAGGCCATCGAGAATATCGACGGCGCCAAGGGCGTCGTTGAGGCCCAAGGCCAGCTCCAGATTATTTTTGGCACTGGCACCGTCAACAAGGTCTACGAAGAGTTCATCGCGCTTAGCGGCGTCGAGGCTGCCACCAAAGCCGAGGTTAAGGAGGCCGCGGCACAGCAGCAGAACATCTTTATGCGTGCCATTAAGGTGCTCGGCGACGTTTTTGTCCCCATCATCCCCGCCATCGTGGCTTCGGGCCTGCTGCTGGGAATCATGAGCGCGCTCAACTTTATGGCCTCCAACGGTTTTATCGCGCTCGACACCAATAACTTTATCTACAAGATCGCCGACCTGGTCTCGGGCACGTCCTTTGGCATACTGCAGATCCTGATCGGCTACTCCGCGGCTAAGGCCTTAGGCGCTAACCCGTAAATGGGCGCCGTCGACGGAGGTGCGATCATCAACTACACGCAGCAGAGCGCCAA
>USMA01000136.1 GCA_900555765.1 uncultured Collinsella sp. | reverse complement strand
CGGGGAAGAGCACCATGGCAAACGCGCCGATGGTCGCGACGGCCATAAGGAAGCTCTCGTCGAACGCCTTGCCGCGGCGGATGTTGCTGAACGCCTTCTGGAGTACGTCGTAGCCGGCAATTAGGAACGGCACCAGGAACAGCTCGAAGCTGGCGTAGACGTCACCCGGGGTGCCGAATGCGGCGGTAAGGGTACCGAGCTCGTCGAGGGCGTACACCACCGCAAAAATGCCTAGCGCTACCAGGATACGGTTGCGCTTATGCTCAAGGGACTCTTTCTTCTTGCGCTTCTTCTTTTTCTTTTTGGGATCGGCGGCTGCCATGATTCAAACCTCCCATTTGAATGTATGAACACTCGCTCATATAATTTCGCGAGCAAAGGCCGCGGCAAGCGCGGCCTTGCGGGTCAGCGTACGCGCAGGCTAGAGAATGATCTCGCAGTCCGGCTCAGCGTCGGCGGTAAACTCCACGACGCGGTCAAGGACCTCGTCGAACTCGGCGTCGTCGGCCTCGAGCGTCAACTTCTGGGTCATAAAGTTGACCGAAACGGACTTGACGCCATCGAGCTTGGCCAGCTCGTCCTGAAGCTTACGCGCGCAGTTGGCGCAGTCGATCTCGTCGAGCTTGAACTGCTTTTTCATGGTGGGTTCCTTTCCCTGTTTTTGCGGCTTGGGTGCAGGCCGCGCTGGTACCGTGGTTAGTCGCTATTCGCAGATGTGGCTCATGCCTTGGTTGAGCATGGTGTAGACATGGTCGTCGGCAAGCGAGTAGAGGATGTTGCGGCCGTCGCGCCGGAATTTAACCAGGTGCGACTGCTTGAGCGTGCGCAGCTGGTGCGACACCGCAGACTGCGAGGTTGCGGTCGCCTCGGCGATGTCGGCCACGCAGAGCTCGCGGCCCATGAGGGCGTAGAGGATCTTGATGCGTGTGGTGTCGCTGAAGACCTTGAACAGGTCGGCGAGGTCGTAGAGAAGTTCCTCGTCGGGAAGGTCCTCGGGCGAGCAGGTGGTGGGGATCGCGGGTTCGGTGGCCTCGATGTCGGGTTTCGTTTCATCAACGCGGATGCTCATTGCAATATCCTTTCATATGAACATGCGCTCATATAATTTACTTTCGATTATATGAGTGCATGTTCATATGTCAATACAATTTGCGATAATTTCGATGGCTGCTTTCCGCCTCTGCGATTTTCTGTGGGTTGGGAGACATCGGCGCAATGCTCGCCAACATATTTCGAGATGTTCGGCCAGCATGCTAAGAAAGCCACCTTGAGAAACATTCGAACTGTTCATATTTGTACTTTATCGTGTTAAATACCGCGAGAATCAGTTCTTCCTCTACGGGAGTTCCTGCAGAATCAGTTTTATCTAAAGTTATATTGAGCATTGCTGCAGCCAATCTGGCACATCGGTGGCCGAATAAGTCGAAAAATGTAGGTGGATATCCGCAGAAATCGCCTTTAGAAGAGCGAATTCTCAATTAGATCAATAATCGTGTCGTCTTCCGTGCGGTTTTCATCGATTTTTGCGAACATGTCGCATTCCCAAGGCCCATTGATTTCCTCAGCAAGGGCCCCGACGTGTTGCATGTCGTCGGGTTCGGGCACATCGTTGATGCTCGGGTCATCAGCTTGCGGATATTGGCTTGCAATTTCGCGCTTGGCGGCCTCTTCTTCTTTGAGTGTTTCCAGGACGCGGCGACCGTATTCGAAGTAGCGCCGCAAGACAAATTGACGAAGAGTTTCTTGCAGGATGGCGAAGTTATCCGGGAGTCGACCGGGCCATATCTTCTCGCGAATGCGAATCGCTTCCATGACCCGTTTAAAAGCGGACTGCTTGAAAAACGAATGACGATTAACCGTGATAACGGCATATCCCATGTTTCGCAGCGTGTTTCGGCGCTCCTCGTCAATTGATTGCTGCTCGGGCTCGTCGTGGTAAAAGCCGTTGTATTCGATATCGGTCATCGAATTTACGAGCAGCGCGTCGAGGTAGAAAACCGTCCGTCGCGTTAGGGCGGCGTATCTTTTGGGGACTGGGATCGGATAATCCGTTTTGATAGCGCGTATGGCTAAGCCACCCATTGACTTGGGCATTGTCAGCATCATGACAAACGCCGTTTCGAGTGGGGAGCGACAGCCTTTGCGTACATAAGAAAGTGCCTTAAGTGCTTTATTAGATCCACGATACCCCGATGCCTCTGAAAAGAAGGCTCTGAGCTCTTCAACGCTGGTTAGGGCTGGGCGCTCGCGATATTGAGTTTCGTCGGACGTTCCAAGCGCGTAGGAGCCGCAGATTTCAAAGTAATACTCAACGAGCTCCGAAAGGTTGAGGTCGGCTGTTGCTTCTAACGCGCACAGCTTGATATCGACGATGTAGACGTTCGGCTCGAGTTCTAGGTAGCTTTCTGCATCAAACGTATAGCGCGTGCAGTGGCAGATGCAGCCCTTGCGGTGCCTTTTGGCATTATTGGAAAACGTCAGCACATGGATGCGTTCAGAATCGACATTCTTTCTGTTGAGCCATGCTCGTGCCGCTTCCAGGTCGGACGTGGTCGGCGCAGACACCCTGATCTTTTCCATAGGTATGGGACCGGTCGCGTAGCTTGCGAGCGAGTTGGCTGTTTGGTATACAGCGCGTGCCGTGGTATGTGACAGAATGATTCCCGTACGCGCATGATGGCATAGCGGACGCCGCATACGCCCGAAACTTCGGGCAACGGTATTGGGGCGCGGCTTATCTTCTGCGAACGGTGGGTTTTTGAGCTGTCGTATTGAGGGAGCAGCTTTGGCTGGGGAGGTTTCTGCCGGCTGCCCCTTTTTGATGAACTTTAGTTGCGGATTCGTAGCTTCTAAGCGTTTTTGCCGACCGCTCAGATGCCTCACCAACATAATTTGAGTTATTCGGCCTTATCCTATACAAATGGTGCGATCGCAACGTCCTATTCGAATTGATTCAGGTAGATTTATGGGGCTTGGTTGCGAAATTAAGGCGATTTTAGCTTCGATTGCGGTTCAAGGGGCCTTGACTAGTGGTTCAGCTGGCCGAACAACTCGAAAAATGTAGGTGGGCCAACCTGCCGACTATGTGAAGCACGCGTATTTGCTCGTTTTGATGAAAACTAGGGTGCAGCCATAAGGCTGCGCCCTAGTTTACTGCGTGCCGGTGTGCCCAGACGGATTGCGCTGTGCCTGGCAGGCGCTCCCGCAGATGGATCGGTTATTTCGCGAATAGGTTCTTGAGGTTGAACTCGGCTTGGACGGTGCGGAGCATGAGGTCGGTGTCGTCCAGGCCCAGATGCTGCTCGTTGGCGTCGGCGGCGAGGGTGCCGCGGCGGCGGGCCCAGTTCTCGAGCGCGGCGGGCGCGGATTCGCGGGGGAGCGAGCGGACGTCGGCATCCAGGCTGCGGCAGATCTGGCGCGAGTCGATGACGATGATCTTGCCGGCACGGCGTGCCTCGGCGTAACCGTCCAGGTGGATCTTGAACCAGCTGTCCTCAAAGGCGGCGTTGTGTGCCATGTACGGGTACTTCTTCATGAGCTTGAGCAGCTGCTTCTGCAGCTCCTTGTTCTCGCGGAACGGCTTTTTGCCGTCGATGTCGTCCCAGGTGATGTGGTGGATATTCGACAACGGCACATCCTCGCCGCGGTAGATGTCGGGCAGGCCGCAGTAGTGTGCCTCGGCGTCGTGCGGGACGGCATCGCTGGTGAGTTCCATGATCTCCCAGCCCACGTTGATGATATAACCGCGCTCGGGTGCACGGCCGGTGGTCTCGATGTCGATACCGAGCACGGTGCCCTGGATGGGCTTGCGGGCGTAGGCCACGCCGAGCGCGTCGCGGTCGCCGCGGATTTCGCGCATAACGGACGCGGCGGTGCGCTTTTGCATCTTGCCGATGGCGGCGCAGGTGTCGGCATCGGAGAGGCCGCGCGAAAGCGTCGCGGGCGTCACGTTGCGCAGGCGTGCCTCGCCAATCTGGTCGCACAGGGCGCGGTTGCGGTCAGCCAGGTCGCGCACGGTGGCAAAGTCGAAGCTGGGGTCGCCCTCGGCGGTAAAGTACTCGGTTTCGAGCACCTTAAGGGCCTCCTCGCCCTTCTGGCGCTCGGATTCCATGGCGCCATGATCGCCATAGATAAACATGGGAATAAACGGCTGGCGCTCGTATTCGAGTGCTTGTGAAACGTTCATATAACTGCTCCTTGGATGGGTCGCGTCGTGCGACTCAGGGTCATTAAGATGTGGCGAGATGATAGTTTACCATGGGCAACTATTGGCATCGCGCCTAGGACAACTACAATACCCTAGTTGACCGCTAGGACTTTTACAATGCTGCCGAAAGACACGAAAGGTTCCATCCGTCA
>USMA01000135.1 GCA_900555765.1 uncultured Collinsella sp. | reverse complement strand
CCTCGATTCTCTCCGAGAACCATATCGTCGAGAATCCCAAGGATTACTATGCGGCGGTGAAAAAGCTTAACGCCGATATGTCGCTCAAGCCTGGTACCTATTCGTTCACCACACTCATGGACGCGACCAAGGTTGTTCAGCAGCTCATGGAAGGTCCCAACGCGGGCTCCAATGCGCAGACTATCACAGAGGGCCTAACGGTCGATCAAGTCGCCGACCGTGTGGCCCAGGCCTACGACGGCATCTCTAAGGAAGACTTCCTCAACCAGGCCAAGGCCTCCAACTACGTGGACGACTATAGCTTCCTTAAGGGCGCCGCCAACGACTCGCTTGAGGGTTTCTTGTTCCCCAAGACTTATTCGTTGGGCGATTCGCCGACGGCCGATGACGTGATTCGCGCTATGCTCGATCAGTTTAAGACCGAGTACAAGTCGCTTGACTTTGCGAGCTGCGAAGCCAAGATCAAGGAGCGCTACGGTGTGGAGATGTCCGACTACGACATCGTCAACTTGGCCTCTATCGTTGAGCGCGAGGGCCTCAACGCCGATCAACGTGCGCATGTGGCCTCGGTCTTCTACAACCGCCTTGCCGGCAAGCTCGACGGTCTGCGCTATCTCAACAGCGCTGCGACCATGATGTATGTCACCGGTGGCGAGGTTACCGCCGACGACCTGCAGAGCGATAGTCCGTATAACACCTATAAGCACGAGGGCCTACCGCCCACGCCCATCTGCTCTCCGTCGCTCGAGGCACTCAAGGCCACGCTTGAGCCGACCGACTCCGATGACCTGTATTTCTACATTACGCAGGACGAGGAGTACTTCTCGCAAACCTACGAAGAGCATCAACAGTCTTGGAATTAGCATGAGGATTTTTAGCCCCAAACGATACGTTGCCTCGGTCGATCGCATCGATCTCGATACCCTGTGGGCCGACGGCAAACGCGCCATTCTGCTCGATCGCGATAACACCCTGGTGCCGCGCGACACCGAGCAGGTCCCCGCCGCGATTTCCGCTTGGCTCGACGCCGCCCGCGCCAAAGGCTTTAAGCTGTGCATGGTGTCCAATAACTGGCATCGCGACCAGGTCATGGCATCGGCACGCGAGCTGGGACTCGAGGCCATCAGCCACGCCATGAAGCCGGCGCCGTTTGCCCTCAAGGCGGGTCTTAAGCGCCTCGGCGCCACGGCCGACGAGGCGGTGCTGATCGGTGATCAGCTCTACACGGACGTGTGGAGCGGCAACTTCGCCGGCGTCGATACCATCCTGGTAAAGCCGCAGGCCACGCAGGACCTGTGGTATACGCAGATCTTCCGTATCTTTGAGCGCCGGGCCCTGCGCGACCTTCCCTGCGAGGAATAGGTCTCGTCATGTCCCAGCACACCAAACACGGCTGCGACCATATCTTCTTTATCGGCTTTTTGGGCGCGGGCAAATCGACGCTCGCGCGCAACGTCGGCACCATGTTCAAGAGGCGTTTTATCGATACCGACCGCCTGGTCGTGCGCCGTTGCGGCAAGTCGGTAACCGAGATTTTTGAGACCGAGGGCGAGGATCGTTTTCGCGAGCTCGAGACCTCGGCGCTCCGTTCGCTCCAAAGCGAGCGCAGCCTGTTGGTTTCGTGCGGGGGCGGTATCGTCGAGACGCCGGTGAATATTGAGCTGATGCACGAAATGGGTACGTGCGTGTACCTCGAGGGTGACTTCGAGGATTCGATTCGCCAGATTCGTCGGTCCGACACGCGCCCCGATTTCCGCTCGCCCGAGCATGCTGCGCGCCTGTTTGAGCATCGCCGTCCGCTGTATCGCCAAGCCGCCGACCTTACCCTTGATATTCGCAACAAGTCCTTCGAGGACGTTTCCTACCTTTGTGCCGAGATGCTTTTGGAGCGTGGACTGCTATGATTCGCCGTCAACTGATCAATTTCCAAAACCGCAGTGTCGATGTCCGCGTCGGATTGGGCGCGTTCGAGGAGCTGTCGCGCATGTTTGCCTCGGTCGTTGGCAAGCCTAAGCGTGCGATGGTAGTTTGGAACGACGTCACATCCGAGCGTTTTGGTGAGGTCGTCGAGCATGCGCTGGTCGATGCCGGCTTTGCCGTGTCGCAGCTCGTCCTCGAGGTTTCGCCTGCCGGTGCTACGCTGGCCGATGCCGATGCTATCTTTGGCGCCCTGTCTGCCAACGGCGTTACCTGCGACGATCTGGTTGTCGCCGTTGGCGATGCCGCAACCTGCTCGGTTGTTAGCTGGTGCGCCAACCAGTGGTGCGGCCGAACTGAGTGCGCGCTGTTGCCGACGACCTTCGACGCCATGTTCACGGTCGCGACGACCATGAAGCCGCTCGTCGCCTCGTCGGCCAATGCGCTTCCCGCTATCGCGTTCCGTCCCGAACCGGGCTTGGTCGTGTGTGACCTCGACCTTGTTCGCGAGGCGGACCCCGAGGACCTCAAGCTCGGCTATGCGGTACTTGTTGGCACCATGCTTTCGAGCAGCAAGTCACGCTGGAATCAGTTTACTGAGACCGTCCCCGAGATTCTCGCGGGCGAGGAGGTCGCGCTCGTCAATGCCGTTCAATGGTCTCAGACTGCCCGCAAGGACGTACTGATGGCCACGAACCCGAGCGCCCGCCATGCGCTCGATTTTGGCAAGACGGGGGAGCGTACCCTGCGCGCTTGCTTGGGCGATGCCGCCTCGCAGGTCCCCGCCTACCAGATGTTGTCCGAGGGCATGCGCTTTGAGGCGCGCCTAGCACATGATGCCTGCGACTTCGATATCGATTACGTCTTTGAGGTCGATGACTGCTTGGAGGACTTTGGTATCGAGGAACTTGCCTTCGATCTGGAGCCTGCCGCATATATCGAGGAGTTTCGTAGGCAGCAGTTTGTCCGCTCGAACCGCAGTATGTTGCCGCTGCCCGCGGCACTCGGCGCCATTCGTCTAACGAGCGTTGAGGACGAGGTTCTTGAGCGCCATGCTCACGCCTACTTGGCTTCACGCAAAGAACTTCTCTAAGATTTATTGACATCCATTGTCTTTCGTTTCTTGTTGAGGGGCGGGTTTTCAATCGGTTGCGGATCGCATGCGTTTCCGTCGTTCGATTGAGACCCGTCCCGTCTATATAGAGACAACAAGAAAGGAATCTGCATGTCTGAGTTTGCTGCCGGTCCTGCCGGTCGTATCGAGCGTGTCCGTGCCCTGATGGCCGAGCGTGGCTACGATGCCATCGTGGTGCGCGACGAGGCCAACCTTCGTTGGCTTACGGGCGTGAAGGGCGTCTTCGACTACACCTTCGAGTTCCCGCACGCTGCGTTTATTACGGTCGACCAGTGCCTGTTCCACACCGACTCGCGCTACCTCAACAGCTTTGAGGAGAACACGCCCGCCGGCAGCCCCTGGGTCTACGACATGGACGAGGGTACCATCCCCGGCTGGGTCGCCGGCAAGATTGCGGCTAACAAGTGCCGTGTCTGTGCTGTCGAGGACGATATGCAGATTAACTTCTACCAGGGTATTCAGCGCGGCCTGGAGGACCGTTCCGTCGCCTGCATGCTGCCGCTGATGCACGACGACATCCGCAAGATGCGCTCCATCAAGGATGCCGAGGAGATCGAGCTCATGCGCCATGCACAGTCGATCACTGACGCCGCCTTCCAGCACATGCTCGGCTTTATTAAGCCCGGTATGACCGAGAAGCAGGTTCGCAACGAGCTCGAGAACTTTATGTTCGCCAACGGCGCCGACAGCCTGGCCTTCGGCTCCATTGTGGCGAGCGGCCCCAACACCGCCAACCCGCATGCCGTGCCGAGTGACCGTGTCATCGAGAAGGGCGACTTCGTCCTCATGGATTACGGTGCGGGCTACTGCGACTACCGCTCCGATATGACTCGTACCGTCGTGATGGGTGAGCCCACCCAGGAGCAGCTCGACCTGTACGCGCTCGTGCGCCGCACCCACGAGGAGTGCGTTGCCGCCATTCATCCGGGCGTCGAGGGCAACGACATTTTCAAGCTTTCCAAGAAGATCATCGGCGATGCCGGCTATGGCGATTACTACAACCATGGTCTGGGTCATGGTGTCGGTATCGACATCCACGAGCTGCCCAACTTCAACCGCAGCAAGAACATCATCGAGGTCGGCTCGGTTATCACCATGGAGCCCGGCGTCTACCTGCCCGGCGTGGGCGGCGTGCGCCTGGAGGACTACGGTGTCGTCACCGAGAACGGCTATGAGCCCTTCACCAAGACCCCGCACGACCTGCACATTATCGATTGCTAATCCACTCCGGTAGATTTTGGGGCATGTCCCAAAAGTCCACTTTGGAGGCGGGGCGTCCGAAATGATTCGGGCGCCCCGCGTTCTCTTTTTATGCGCTCGCTGCAGCCGCCGTCTGCAAGT
>USMA01000134.1 GCA_900555765.1 uncultured Collinsella sp. | reverse complement strand
TTACGGTGGGTGATCTGGTCATTGGCGTACAGTGCGTCAACCCACTGCTGTTCGTGCTGGGCGGCATCGCCATCTCGTTTACGTACGTCAACATCATTTACGCGCTGTCCACTACGTTTAAGCACATCGGCAAGGCAATCGGCGTCATTCTGGTTATCGTGCAGATTCCGGGTTCATCGGGCATGTACCCCATCGAGATGATGCCTGGCTTCTTCCAGTGGCTGCACCCACTGCTGCCCTTTACCTACGGCATCAATCTGCTGCGCGAGACGGTCGGCGGCATGTACTCGTTTAACTACCTGTTTAACCTGTGCATCCTGGGCGTGTTTCTGATCGTGGCGCTCTTTATCGGGTTGCAGCTTCGTCCGCTGCTGCTCAACCTTAACCTGCTCTTTGATAAGCAGCTTTCCACGACGGGTCTTATGATTTGCGAATCTAACGACTTGCCGCGCCAGCGCTATTCGCTGCGCACCGCAATGCGCGTCATACTCGATTCTGATTCGTACCGTCGCGAGCTGCTCGACCATGCGGTGACTTTTGAGCACCGTTATCCGTACTACATCAAGGGCGGCTTTGCTGCCGTGGTGGGCGTTCAGGTGTTGCTCTTTGTGCTTTCGACGGTCCTTGACATCGACAACAACGGCAAGATTATCCTGCTGGTCATCTGGATTATCTCGGTCATCGCCATTTGCGGCTGGCTTATCAATATCGAGTACATCCGCGCGAGCCTCAACACCCAGATGCGTATCTCGGCGCTTTCGGACGAGGACCTGCGCCGCGAGATGCGCGAGCACACAGCGGCGATCCCTGCCGCTCGTCGTATGTTTGGCCTGAATGCCAGCGAGCGAGGCTCTAAATCCAAGGATCAGGCTGCCGACCAGTCCATTCGCCACAATATGCACTATGTGCCCGCGAACGGGGACGACACATTTGTGATGAATGAGGATGGCGCCCCGCTTGGCAAGCACTCAAAAGGAGGTGAGGCATAAATGAAGAACATCCTGCATCTGTTTAAGCGCGACGTCCAAAACGTGTCTCGCTCCGTGATCGGCATGGTTGTCGTGATGGGCCTGGTCATCGTGCCATGTCTCTATGCATGGTTTAACATCGCCGGCAGCTGGGATCCCTACGGCAACACCGGCAATCTTAAGATTGCCGTGGTCAACACCGATGAGGGCTACGAGAGCGATCTGATTCCCGTCGAGGTCAACGTGGGCGAAAACGTAACCGCCACCCTGCGCGGCAACGAGAACTTCGACTGGGTCGTGCTCAACGCCCGCGATAAGGCCATCGATGGCGTCAAGTCGGGCGCGTATTACGCCGCTGTGGTCATCCCCAAAACGTTTAGCGCCGACATGATGACGCTCTTCTCGACGAACGTGAAGCATGCCGATATCGAGTTCTACGAGAATCAGAAGGCCAACGCCATCGCACAGATCGTGACCGAGAAAGGCTCGAGCGCTGTTCAGAGTCAAGTTAACGAGACCTTTACCGAAACCATTACGACCATCGGGCTCAAGACCGTGTCCAGCCTGCTCGATTACATGAGCACCGACCAGGTGAGTAACTTTATCGCCAACCTGTCGTCGACACTCGGCGATTCGGTCGAGGACCTGCAGGACGTTCAGGCCAGCGCAACGTCGCTTGCGGGCATTTTGAGCTCCACGTCCGATTCGCTGACGTCGGCGAGCGGTATGCTCCAGCAGACCGGTGCCGTCGATGAGTCGACAAAGCAGCTCATGGAACATGCCAAAAGCGGCATCGATGATTCCAAAGAAGCGCTTAAGGCGGCAAACGATGCCATCGATGCCGCAATCGATGGAAGTGCGGGTTCGTTCGACAATGTATCTGCCGAGCTCGCGAAGGCGTTCGATGCCGCGAACCAGCATGTCGACCTTACGGTGTCCCAACTCAACGATGCCGCTTCGGCCCTCAATGCGCGCGCCAAGGATATCGATGCGATGGCCGATCAGCTCCGCAGTCTTGCCGACCAGGTGAGCGATGAGATTTTGAAGGATGGCCTCAAGTCCGCCGCGACGTCGCTGGGCAGAATCGCCGTTGAGTACCGCAACAATGCCGAGGATCTGGCGGCCACCGCGAAGTCTCTCTCCGACAGCATGGCCGAGGTCAACAACTCGCGGGCCGAGGTCGAGCAGGCCATCGCCGATGCCAAGGCCGGCATCGCGGGTGCCAAATCCGATTACGATTCCACGTTCTCGGTTAAGGTCAAGGAGCTCAAGAAGACCGTCTCGGGCATCCTAGACTCGCTCGATGGTATCTCGGGCAATCTGGCTAGCGCCGTAGCCGGCCTAACCGACGCATCCGGTTCGCTGGCAAAGGGCCTCTCCAAGGCCGCCAAGCTGGTCAACAAGGCTTCCGATCAGCTAGGTGAAGCGTCCGATAAGATCAGTGCCTTTAAGGACGAGCTCGATGGCGCCCTGATGTCGGACGACCTTGCCACGATCAAGACGATGATTGGCAACGATCCCGAGGGTTTGGCCGTGTCGCTTTCCGGCCCCGTCGCGCTCGATCGCAAGCCGGTCTTTCCGATTTTTATTTATGTTTCGGCGATGTCAGAGTTCTACACGATTCTGTCGCTATGGGTCGGCTCGATCGTGCTGGCGGTCAGGATGTAGGTCTCGGTTGACGATGAGCTCATCAACGAGCTCATCCCCGTGCGCCTGCACGAGATCTATCTGGGCCGCTACCTGTTCTTTGGCGGTCTGGCCCTGCTGCAGGCAACGCTCGTGTGCGCGGGCGACATCCTGTTCTTTGGCATCCAGTGCGACAACCCGCTGCAGTTTGTACTTGCCGGCTGGGTCGCGAGTCTCGTGTTCTCCAATATCGTCTACACGCTCACCGTGTCGTTTGGCGATATCGGCAAGGCGCTCGCTGTCGTGCTGCGGGTCATGCAGGTCGGCGGTTCGGGCGGTACGTTCCCCATCGAGATGACGGGCCCTGTGTTCCAGGCGATCTATCCGTTCCTGCCGTTTACTCACGGCATCAACGCCATGCATGCCGCCATGGCCGGTGCCTACCATATGGAGTACTGGATTGAGCTGGGCATCTTGGCAAGCTATCTGATCCCGTCGCTGGCCCTGGGCGTCGTCTTCCGCCGTCCGGTCATCAAAGCCAACGACTGGATTATCGAAAAGCTGGAGTCGACAAAGCTAATTTAGCGCGGTAGCGTTAACGCTGATGCAGCGCTAATGCCAGCGAGCGAGCCGCATTTGCGCCAAGGTGACGTGAAATGAAAGGGCGCTGACCTTCTGGTCGCGCCCTTGAAATTGAACGTCAGATTGGCGTGAATGCGGCTCGCGCAGCGTCGGCCGGTCCGCCGTTCGGTAGAACGGCGGAACAAAACGCTTTAGTGGGCTGGATTGCGATGCAGTGCTGGTTGTTGCTACAGTAGCGGGGCGTGCCGGGGGTCCGGTGCGCCCTGTTCTTATTTGACAATGAGGCGGCATGCGGCTATGCGCGTGCGGACACCACGCCCAGACTGAGCGCGAGGATGCCCTATGGCCCAGAATGCCGTTGATGAAATCGAAAACATGCCCGATACCCCTGTCGCACGGGAGGACCTGGGCGCCGGCGGCACCTCCCGCGGCGCCGGCGCGCGTTCCCCGTTCTTCTGGAAGGTCTTGCTACTTTCGGTGGCGGTCATCTGGGGTTATTCCTTTACCACCATGAAAGATGCGCTCGATACCATTCCGGTGTTCGAGCTGCTCTACATTCGCTTTCTTCCGGCATCACTGGTTATGTTTGCCATTTTCCATAAGCGCATCATTGCTCATTTCAATGCCCGCAATCTAATCGTCGGGCTTGGCATGGGCGCGCTCATGTGGGGTGCCTACGGTTTGCAGACAATCGGCCTGGCACAGACCACCGCAGGCTAAAGCGCGTTTTTGACGGGCACGTACTGCATCTTGGTTCCGTTTGCGAGCTACGTCCTAAGCGGCGAAAAGCTTACCCGTTACAACTTGGGCGCCGCGTTGCTGTGCCTGGCGGGCATTGGCTTGGTGGCGCTCGATAGCGTCGAGTTCAATGCCGGCGATGTTATTACCTTGGGCGGTGCGATCTTCTTCGCCATCCAGATGGCGGTGACGGCCAAATACGGTCGCAAGATGGACATCAACGTCATCACGTTTTGGATGTTTGTGGGCAATGGCGTCTTGAGCTTGGCAACGTCGCTGCTATTCGAGACTCACGCGCCCGCGTCCGTGGGGACGCCGAACTTTATCGGTGTGATGGCGTTTCTCTCGGTGGGCTGCACGTGCGCGGCGCTGCTCATCCAAAACGTCGGCCTGGCGCACGTCCCGGCCTCGACGGGCTCACTGCTGCTTTCGATGGAGTCGCCCTCGGGCGTGTTGTTTTCGGTGCTGTTGATGGGGGAGGCGCTCACCTCGCGTCTGCTTGCCGGCTTCGCGCTCATCTTCCTGTCGATTATCTTGAGCGAGACGCATTTCGATTTTTTG
>USMA01000133.1 GCA_900555765.1 uncultured Collinsella sp. | reverse complement strand
CGCCCACGCACGCCTCGTTACCGGGATAGAGATACGCGGTGTCCAGATAATTAATCCCCTGCTCCACCGCACGGGAAATGATGGCATCGGTTGTCTTCGCATCCGGACGTCCCGGCGCACCGGGAAACCTCATGCAGCCCAGACCCAGAGCGGATATTCGGTTACCACTTTTGGGGTCAACGCGGTAATGCACGGCCCCTCCCTTCGCCATCAGCGCCCCGACAAGGCGAAACACAATGGTCACGCAGCCGAAACATCGTGGAATCGCAATCGAGAACGTATCGTAACGCAGCAGAAATCGAGCTGTCACGGCACCGCTTTAACATCAGCAAAAAGCCCGATGAAAGGAGTCGCCCATGCCCACGCTCGACCTTTGGAACCTTGCTTCCCAGCTCAAAAGCACCGATTATCGCTGGGTCGACCTCACCCATACGCTCTCGTGCGACACCCCGCACTGGTTTGGCTTTAAGCCGTTTGAGTCCACCAAGCTCTTCGACTATCTGCCAAACACGCCCGAGGACATGCTCGCGCCCATGCGCTGCTTCCAGTATTCGGTCGCCTCGCAGTACGGCACCCACGTCGACGCACCGCGGCATTTCCATGTTGACGGCCGCTCCCTTGGCGAGATCGAGCCCATCGAGTTTATGCATCCGCTCTGCGTGATCGACAAGCACGAGGAATGCGCCGCAAACCCCGACTTTATCCTGACCGTCGAGGACCTCAAAGCCTGGGAGGACGAGCACGGTCGCATTCCCAAGGACGCCTTTGTCGCCTTCCGCTCCGACTGGTCCAAGCTCGCCGATCTGGAAAACAAGGACGAGGACGGCCAGCCCCACTACCCCGGCTGGGACCTCGATGCTATCAAGTGGCTTGTAGAGGAACGCAATATCGGCGCCATCGGCCACGAGCCCGCAGATACCGATCCGGCGACCATCACCACGCGCGAGGATGCCTACCCCTACCCCGGCGAGCAATACATCCTCTCGGTCGACCGCTATCAGATCGAGGTCATGGACCATCTGGACGAGCTTCCCGCCACAGGCGCCGTCATCTTCTGCACCTTCCCTAAGGTCCGTGATGGTGTCGGGTACCCCGCGCGCGTCTTTGCGGTCTGCCCCGCAGCGTAACGTCCAGGCAAACGTTTCTTTTTTATAACAGCCGCCCCGCGCACCCACCAATCACCCCGGCAGCATACAATCCATCAGGCGCCCCTTACGCGGGCGCCTTTTATATGGGGAGATGATTCACATGCAGATCAACAAGGTCGCCTTTATCGGCAAGGGCGGCGTCGGCCTGCTCTACGGCAGCATGATTGCCAAGGCCCTCGGCAATGACGCCTGCGAATACGTTATGGACGACGCCCGTTTTGAGCGTCACGCGGGCGATGCGCTCACCGTCAACGGAAAGCCTTGCGGTCTCACGTCCGTCCGCGCCAGCGAGGCAGCGCCCGCCGATCTGGTCATCCTGACGGTCAAGACCACCGGTCTCGACCAAGCACTCAAGACTATGGAGCGCGTCGTGGGACCCAACACGCTCATCGCCTCGCTGTGCAACGGTATTACGAGCGAGCAAAAGATTGCCGAACGCTTTGGCTGGGAGCATACCGTTCTTGGTATCTGCCAGGGCATGGACGCCGTGTTTCTCAATGGCGCGCTCACCTTTACCAATGCGGGCGAGATCCGCTTTGGTGCAGCCGCCGGCACCGACCCTGCGACTGTCACCGCCATCGACGAGCTCTACACGCGCTGCGGCATCGCCCATACCGTCGAGAGCGACGTTGCGCACCGCATGTGGGCCAAACTCATGCTCAACGACGGCATCAACCAGACGTGCATGGCCTACGGCGGGACCTACGGAAGCGCCACGGAGCCGGGCTCCGAGCAGCGTCGCTGCTTTGTTTCTGCCATGCGCGAAACGCTTGCGGTCGCCAACGCCGAGGGCATTGAGCTGACCGAGGCAGACCTGACGCAGATGGTGCACCTCATCGAGGGAATCGACCCCACCGGTATGCCCTCGATGGCGCAGGACCGCATCGCGCAACGAAAAACCGAAGTCGAGGAGTTCGCGGGCACCATTTGCCGCCTGGCCGTCAAACACGATATCCAAGTGCCGCAAAACGATTGGCTCTATCAGCGCATCCGCGATATCGAGAAAAGCTGGTAGCGCCCGGCTCACCACGTCAACAGGCTCAACAGCAAAGCCGCCACAAGGAGCACTCCCCTTACGGCGGCTTTCATCTTCATCTATAACCAGTAGTCGATGTCCCGACGGTTAGAGCTGCGACTCCGACGCCTGGTCCTCATCGTCGCGACAAAGGACTACACCCGCACTTCCCAGCAGTGCGGCCGCGACCAACGCACTGACCACGATAGAGGCGGCCCCACAAGACCCCTGCATGCCCGCAACGAGCGCGGCCGTAGGACCAAGGCAGCCAAGCACCAATGCGACGGCGGCAATGGCAATATCTCGAGCGTTCACAAGACCACTTCCTCCACGAGAAAGACCTTATTTCTCATGAACTAGTGTGCCCCGCGCCCATATGCGCGACGTACCGTCACGGTAAGGGCTCTGTTAGCTCAAACGCATACATAGAACGGGCGTCCTTACGTTGCCCTAAAGCTCGGTAAAGACGCCCATCCGCCAAATATCCGTGATGCAGAAAAATTACCAGCCAGTGTAGTAGTCGGTGGTTCCGGCTGCGCAGCCGGAGTCATAGACCTTGCACTCGCCCTTGGATCCGGTAAACGTGGAGCCCTGAGCCTTATCGCCCGCGGCCACGACGTAGTAACCATCGGAATCGCGCCAAAAGCCCTCGGAATCCTGGGTCCACTCGCCCGTGCGGTGGTGATACAACACGTTGCTGCTGTAATAAGTCTCGCGGCGGCCGTTATAGTTATTGACGCCGCTCGAACGCGTCAGGCCCGAGCCGTTCGCGTAATACGCAGCAGACGCGTAAGACGAGCCGGAGCCGGCGTTGTAGTACGCAGCCTGCGCGGCCTCGGCAGCCTCCGCCTCGGCGGCAGCGGCCTCGAGCGCTTCGCGCTTGGCATCCTCAAGCGCAGTGCGCAGCTCATCGCGCTCGGTCGACTTCGCGTCGACCTCCCCCATCGTCAACAGGCTACCCGCACCGTCGATACAACCCTGCAGCACAGCGCACTCGTCATCGGTGGCATAGTCACCGTACATATTCATGATGATCTGAGCGCGCATCTCCAGGGAATCGCGCTTGGCCTCCATCGAGGCGTTCCACTCCTGCATGGAACCATAACCATCGCCGCGATAGTCAACAGGCTGCACCAGCGTCGTCTCGGACGGCGTAGATCCAACCGTATCGGACAGTGTTGCGGCGTGGGCATCAGTTGCACCGGCGCCCGCCAAAAGTGCCACGGTCAGAGCGGCGGAAAGGGCGGCGGCTTTCGGTTTTCGTGAATCGATCCTCATGTAGCTGGAAACCTCCGTAGTGCGTTTTTGCTGCGTTTGAGCTGCGTGTGATTCAATCGCGCTGCATAGTACCCCGAGCAAATCGCGACCTGCGGTTTTACTTAAAAGGTGCACGTCAATTGCGTAAAACTCACATCCTCTCAACAGGAGTTTTCCACAACTCGAATGCATAAAGCATGTCAAAAACCCTGTTTTTGCGCCCTCTCTATGCAAAAAAGGCGCCTGTGCAACCATTGTTCGCACAGGCGTCTTGAGCAGGCATTTTATGCAGTTATACCTATCGAGTCGCAAGGGGTCCTTGCACAAGTCGCCTTACTCGTCCAGCGCGGCGAAGGCCTGCTTCAGATCCCAAATGATATCCTCGGCGTTCTCGGTACCGATGGAAAGACGGATCGTGGAGGGCGTAATGTTCTGCTCGGCGAGCTCCTCGGCAGAGAGCTGAGAGTGCGTGGTGGTAGCCGGGTGCACGACGAGCGACTTGACGTCGGCCACGTTGGCGAGCAGCGAGAACACCTGCAGATGATCGATGAACTTCCAAGCTGCCTCCTGGCCACCCTTAATCTCAAAGGTAAAGATCGAGGCGCCACCGTTGGGGAAGTACTTCTGATAGAGCTCGTGATCGGGGTGCTCAGACAGGCTCGGGTGGTTCACCTAGGCGACGTGGCTGTCACCAACCAGGAACTCACCGACCTTCTTGGTGTTCTCGACATGACGGTCAACGCGCAGCGACAGAGTCTCGGTGCCCTGGAGCAGGACCCAGGCGTTGAACGGGCTGATGCAGGCGCCCTCGTCACGCAGCAAGATAGCGCGGACATAGGTCGCGAAGGCGGCGGGACCGGCAGCCTCGGCAAACGAAACACCGTGGTAGGAGGGGTTGGGCTCAGCGATCTGGGCGTACTTTCCGCTCGCCTTCCAATCAAAGTTACCGCCGTCGACGATCACACCGCCCAGCGAAGTGCCGTGACCGCCGATGAACTTGGTTGCGGAGTGGACGACGATGTTGGCGCCATGCTCCAGCGGACGGACCAGATACGGGGTGCCGAAGGTGTTGTCGGCGACAACC
>USMA01000132.1 GCA_900555765.1 uncultured Collinsella sp. | reverse complement strand
GCAAATAACGCCCCCACCGACACAAAAGAGGTTGTCGAGCTGGCCGAGAGCAAACTGCTCAAGGTCACGGCGCGCGAGGTCAAGTCGAGCTACAAGACGTTGACCGAGTTTATGGTCGAGGCCTATAACGAGGCCGAGGAAGTGTGCCAGGCCGGTGGCCAGGCTGCGGGCGTGCCCACGGGCTTTCCGTCACTCGACCGCATGCTCATGGGGTTTCGCGAGGGCCAGCGCATCATCATCGGCGCCCGTCCTGCTGTAGGTAAGACGTCCTTCGCACTGACCCTGGCGCTCAACGCCGCCGCTGCTGGCTATACCGTCGGCTTCTTCTCGCTGGAGATGTCGGGCAAGGAAATTGCCCAGCGTCTGATTTGTGCCTACGCCATGATCTCGATCAGTGACTTCCGCATGGGCCGCATTAGCCCCGAGCAGTGGGCCAATATCAACGAGGCCACGCAGACCTTGTCCAAGCTCGATATTCTGATTGACGATACGCCCGGCACCACAGTGACCGAGATTCGCGCCAAGAGCCGCCGTATGCTCCATAACAAGGAGAAGGCAATCATCATCCTGGACTACCTGCAGCTGGTGAGTCCTCCGCCTGGACGCCGCTCCGAGAGCCGTACCGTCGAGGTTTCGGAGATGTCGCGTGGTCTTAAGATCATGGCCAAGGAGCTCAAGATCCCGCTCATCGCGCTGTCGCAGCTCTCGCGTCAGGTCGAATCCCGTACCGGCAAGCGCCCGCAGCTTTCCGACCTTCGTGAATCGGGCTCCATCGAGCAAGACGCCGATATCGTTATGTTCTTGGACCGCTCCGCCGACGAGGCCGAGGCCTCGCGCGACGATCGACCCGACGAGGGCGTTACGCGTATCGTCGTGGCCAAGAACCGTTCGGGCCCGATCGGCGACGTCGACCTGATGTTCCTGCCGGCATCCACCAAGTTCTATGAGCTTGATGGGGCACATGCCGAGGAGTAGGACAGGCGCCCGTTGCACGGGTATACTGAGAATGTTTTGTGCTTCTGCGTGCCGGCGTGGCGCGTAGACAGTCCATGAATGTAAGGAGTAAACATGCCGTCAACCGTTTTGGTCGGTGCCCAGTGGGGCGATGAGGGCAAGGGTAAGATTTGCGACCTGGTCGCCGGCGACTTCGATGCCGTCGTGCGCTACTCGGGCGGCAACAACGCCGGTCACACCATCGTCGTCAACGGCAAGAAGTACGGCCTGCACCAGGTGCCTTCCGGCATCATGTATTCCGACCACGTGTCGGTGATCGGTAACGGCTGCGTCGTCAACCCCAAGGTTGTCCTTGAGGAGATCGACATGTTCGAGGCCGACGGCATCACCACCAAGAACCTCAAGATTAGCGGCAACGCGCATGTCATCATGCCGTACCACATTGATCTGGACGGCGCCTTTGAGCAGAAGCTCGGCAAGAAGAACATCGGTACCACTAAGCGCGGCATCGGTCCGTGCTATCAGGACAAGATGGCCCGCATTGGCCTGCGCATGCAGGACATGCTGGACGAGACGCTGTTCCGCGACAAGTTGGAGCCCGCTCTCGCCCGCGTGAACCCCGAGCTCGAGCTCATCTACAACCTGCCCACCTACACCGTGGATCAGATTTGCGACGAGTACCTGCCGATGGCCGAGCGCCTGCGTCCCTACATCACCGAGACGAGCCTGCTGCTCAACAACATGATCGATGAGGGCAAGGACCTTCTGTTTGAGGGCGCCCAGGCGACGCTGCTCGACATCGACCACGGCACTTATCCGTACGTGACGTCTTCCAACTGCACCGCCGGCGGCGCCATTACCGGCTCCGGCGTCGGCATGAAGAACGTCGATCGCGTGCTGGGCGTCATGAAGGCCTACATCACCCGCGTCGGTTCGGGCCCCATGCCCACCGAGCTTTCCTATGAGTCCGAGGCTGGCCACACGCTGACCGAGGAGGGCTATGAGTACGGCGTGACCACCGGTCGCCGTCGTCGTTGCGGCTGGTTTGACGGCCCTATCGCCAACTATGCCTCGCGCGTCAACGGCCTCACAGACATCGCCGTGACCAAGCTCGACGTGCTTTCGGCCTTCGAAACCATCCAGGTGTGCGTGGCCTACGACGTCGATGGCGAGCGCTACACCAGCGTGCCCGAGCATCAGGTGCGCTTTGAGCATGCCAAGCCCATCTACGAGGAGCTCCCTGGCTGGAAGTGCGACATCACCGGTTGCCGCAGCTTTGACGAGCTGCCGCAGGAGGCTCAGGACTACGTGGCGTTTATCGAGGATCTGGCACACACCCGCGTGACGTTCATTGGCGTCGGCGCCGGTCGCGAGCAGATCATCAACCGATTCTGGAAGTAATCGGGACTATTTGGTTATTGCGATATACCCCTTTGCAGCCCGGACGGGCGGCCGAGGGGTATATTTGCTTGCAAAGGGCTCGCGCGGAGCGGGCAGTTAATCCATAGAGGAGGCACCCTTGAAGGCGGACACTCAAACCATCGACATCCTGTTGTTGGGCAGCGGCGGCCGTGAGCATGCTTTGGCAGCTAAACTCGCAGCATCACCGCGCGCCGGCAAGCTCTACATCGCGCCGGGCAACGGCGGCACCGCGAGCTGTGGCGAGAACGTTGTTCTCGACGACTGCGATCCTGCGGCCGTGGCGGCGTTTGCTCAGAGCCACGGATGCGGACTCGTGGTAATTGGCCCCGAGGCTCCGCTTGTGGCGGGCGTGGCCGACGCCGTGCGCGCGGCGGGTATTCCCTGCTTTGGCCCGGGTGCCGAGGGCGCCCAGATGGAGGGCTCCAAGCTGTTCTCCAAGCAGCTCATGGAGCGTGCGGGCATTCCGACGGCAGCCTATGGTTCGTTTACCGACGAGGCTTCGGCTCTCGCCTACGTGCGCGAGCAGGGCGCCCCGCTGGTCGTCAAGGCCGACGGCCTTGCCGCGGGCAAGGGCGTTATCGTGGCGACCGAACTTGAGCAGGCCGAGGAGGCCGTGCGCGAGTGCTTTGGCGGCACCTTTGGCGATGCTGGCAATACCGTGGTCATCGAGGAGATGCTCGTTGGTCCCGAGTGCTCGCTGTTGGCCTTTACCGACGGCAAGACCGTGCGCCCCATGGCCACCTCGCAGGACCACAAGCGCGCGCTCGAGGGCGACAAGGGCCCCAACACCGGCGGCATGGGCGTCTACAGCCCGGTGCCCATCGTGACCGATGAGGAGCACGCCACGATGGTGAAGGTCATGGAGCAGACCGTTGCCGAGCTTGCTGCCGAGGGCATCGACTACCGCGGCTGCCTGTATGGCGGCTTTATGCTCACCCCCGCCGGCCCCAAGGTACTGGAGTTCAACGCCCGCTTTGGTGATCCCGAGACGCAGGTCGTGCTGCCGCGCCTTAAGAACGACCTGGTTGAGGTCATGCTCGCCTGCGCCAACTGCGAGCTCGATCAGATTGAACTCGACTGGCGCGACGAGTGGGCCGTGGCCGTTGTCCTGACGAGCGCGGGCTACCCCGGCAGCTACGAGAAAGGCAAGGTCATCACCGGTATTGAGGATGCCGAGGCCATGGAGAACGTGACCGTGTACCACGCGGGCACTGCCGTGGTGGACGGCCAGCTCGTGACCAATGGTGGTCGCGTGCTTGCCGTGACCGCTCTGGGCGACACGTTCGAGAACGCTCGCAACCTTGCCTACGAGGCCTGCGAGAAGATTGATTTTGAGGGCAAGACCCTGCGTCACGACATCGGCCTGCGCGCGCTGCGCGGCCGCGACGCCTGGGATGCCTAAAATCCGAGAGGAATGAGACGGATGGACGAGAAGAACGAAGAGCTCGTGGACGCGCAGATCGTCGAAGAGGACAGCCGCATGTATGGGCACGCCGAGGGCGAGCCTGGTGGCGAGGTCGCTGACGAGCCGGCGCTGGTGCTGGGTGACGACGACCCGCACGATGCCGAGCTGCACGAGAAGATTCTTTCGGAGGAGTGCGCCTGGAAGGGCAAGATCCTCGACGTCCACCGTCTTGAGGTTGAGCTGCCCAACGGTCATCGCAGCGCCCGCGATATCGTTCGCCATCCGGGTGCGGCGGCCGTTGTGGCACTGACCGAGAGCGGCAAGATCGTACTGGTGCGTCAGTACCGCACCGCCATCGACCGCGTGACGGTCGAGATTCCCGCCGGCAAGCTCGATCCAGACGAGGACCCGCTCGATTGCGCCAAGCGCGAACTGCATGAGGAGACGGGCTTTAGGGCCGGTCGTATTCGCTTTTTGACGTCGATTGTCACGTCCTGCGGTTTTTGCGATGAGATCATCCACATCTACTTGGCCACCAAGCTCGAGTTCGACGCGCCCAACCCCGATGATGACGAGTTTGTCAACGTGGACTTGGTGCCGCTGCACGAGCTGATCGACGCCGTGCTCGACGGCAAGATCGAAGACGCCAAGACCGTCGTGGGCGCTTTGGCCTGTGACAGCATCGCACACAGGCTGGGCGGAACTGAGCTTTAAAAGCGAGGGCGACCCTGGGACAAACACTACTGATTGTTTTGCCCCAGCGTTTTAC
>USMA01000131.1 GCA_900555765.1 uncultured Collinsella sp. | reverse complement strand
TGGGCACCGCTTCCTCCATCTTCGTCTTCGTCTCCTTCGTCGACCTCGGCGGAATCGACGGCCTCATCCACATCTCCGAGCTCTCCTGGAACCACGTCAACCATCCTTCCGAGGTTGTCAAGGTCGGCCAGGAGGTCGAGGTCGAGGATCTCGACGTCGCCCTCAACCGCGAGCGCATCTCCTTGGGTCTCAAGCAGACCACCGAGGATCCGTGGCGCGCACTGGTCAAGAAGTACCCCGTCGGCGCTATCGTCGAGGGCACTGTGACCAAGCTTGTCCCGTTCGGCGCTTTCGTCGACCTGGGCGAGGGCATCGAGGGCCTGGTGCACATCTCCGAGATGGCCAACAAGCACGTCGATCAGCCTTCTCAGGTCACCCACGTGGGCGACAAGGTTCAGGTTAAGGTCATGGAGATCGACCTCGACCGTCGTCGTATCTCCCTGTCCATGAAGTCTGCTGCTGAGACTCTGGGCGTCGAGATCGAGGTTACCCCGCTGCCTTCCGAGAAGAAGGACGAGGAGACCGACGCCGAGTATATCGGTTTGACGATCACTTGTTTTAAGGGATCCGTCCGCAATGGACGGGTCCCTTTTTGCATTTGGCGCCGAGATGCGCGATGCTGCCCGGGCTATTCACAGGCTATTGGGTTGTCGATGCATGAAAAATGCCGACATCCCGCCTCGGGGAGGAGGCGGGAACGCACCGAGTAGACGGAGGGGTGCGGAGCGCGGTCGCGTCTCGACTGACGACGTTGCCCATCGACAGGACCATTGTAACGCATGGCAGTTCTTGGTTTATCGTGTCGAGCGTTTGCGTTGTGCCATTGCCTGCGGCAACGGTGTGTTACACTCTTGCACTGCTGAGTGGGCCAGACGGTCGCGCGATGTGCTGCTTGCAGCACGCGTGAGGAAAGTCCGGGCTCCAGAGGGCGGGATGCCGGCTAACGGCCGGGCGGAGTGATCCGACGGAAAGCGCCGCAGAAAAGAAGACTCCCACCTGCGCCGCAAGGCGTAAAGGGAAAAGCTGAAACGGTGGTGTAAGAGACCACCAGCGTCGTGGCAACACGGCGGCTTGGCAAGCCCCATCCGGAGCAAGCGCGAATAGGAACGCTATGGGCCGGCCCGGTCCGCGTTCGGGTAGCGTGCGTGGAGCTGCACGGTAACGTGCAGACAAGATAAATGACCGTTCACGACAGAACCCGGCTTATAGGCCCATTCAGCACTTTGTTGACGCTGCGAACCCGTCAGCGCGGCAATCTGCCTTTCAAGCCTTCGGGCATGACCATAAGGTCAATGCCCTCGTCTTTCAAGGCACCATGCTCGCACTGACGGGTTCTCGCCCTCGACGGCGTCAGCTGGCCGATTTGGCGCTCATTCGTCGGTCGCCGTCATAAGGCGTGCTCCCTCCTCTTTCGGGCCAAATCGACTCAGCTGACGCCGTCTCGCTGTCTTTGCCTGGTCATTGACGTTGCCGTTCTATTTACCGGGATTAACGGTACGGTCTTTGCCGTATTATTGAGGCTGTTTGTTGCTTTGCTTGTTGTTGAGGGGCTTTGTTGGACAGCTATTTTACTCTGCAATCGAATATTGAGGCTACGGGCGAGTTTGTGGACCGCAAGAGCCGGTTTATTGCCCAGCTGGTCCATATTGAGTCCGAGGATGAGGCGAATGCCTTTATCGAGATGGTTCGCAAGCGTCATTACGACGCTCGACACAATGTTCCCGCGTGGATTTTGGTCGATGGACGCGAACGCCAGAGCGATGACGGTGAGCCGAGCCGCACGAGCGGTATGCCGACGCTCGAGGTGCTGCGCGGCGCGGGGCTCAAAAATGTTTGCTGCGTAGTGACGCGCTATTTTGGGGGCACGCTGTTAGGGCCCGGTGGTTTGGTGCGCGCCTATACCGCGGCGACGCAGGCGGCGGTGGCAGCTGCTCGGGAGGCTGGGCAGATCGTCGAGATGACGAGCGTCGTGCCCGTTGACGTGCATGTGACCTATCCGCAGTATGAGCAGGTGCTTCGTTTGGCGCAGGATTCGGGTGCCAAGGTTTCGGATACCGATTACGCGGATGCCGTGACACTTCATTTGGTGTTTAAGGCGGGGGAGCAGGAGCCATTTTGCGCTAAGATGCGCGAGCTTATGGCGGGGCGAGAGGAGATTGAGGTCGGAGCTCCCGAATTTGCGGAGTTCTAACGACGACGGCCGGCGCGCTTTGGATGGATCCCAAGCGCGCCGGCCGTCGTTTTATGTTTAAGCCGTTTACACGGCGAGCAGCATTAGCACATAGCAGGCGATCTAGATAGCATCGTCGATGCAGCCGGGGCAGCAGCGGGGGGGGCCCATATCCGATCCGACGCCCTTGAGCGTGCCGCAGACGGTCGTCGTGTTCTTGTCGCCAAAGCGCTTGGCGATTTCGCGCGACAGCTTGTAGGTCTGGCCCTTGGTCTTGGGGTTTTCCATGCCGTCGCTCATCACGAAGCCCATGATGGCCACGGCGCCCGAGATAGCACCGCAGGTCTCGGTCATGCCACCCCTGCCGGCACCAAAGCCCTCGGTGAGGGTAAAGGCGATCTGGGGGTCGAGTCCGACGGCAGGTGCGAGCGTGCAGGCGACGGCCTGCGCGCAGTTAAAGCCACGGGCGTGGTATTCGGCAGCCTGCGCCTGACAGGCGGTGATGTCGAGCTGGGCCGTATCGATTTGCTTCATCGTTGTCTCCTTGGTCACGGTGTACCCGCCTATGGTACCCGTGACGGTGCGTGTAATCATCGAGAGCTTCATGGATGCCTCATTTTTATCTATCGAGCAAATGTCCAAGGCTTGAGATGAATACCCCTGATCAATTTGTCCCATAACCTACCTTGGGGATGGGTTGAGAGGGGTGCAGGGTAGCGGTATCGTGAACCGAATAAAACTAAAACCCAGGCAAGGGAGCAGGATATGAGCGAGCAGACCATCGGTACCACATGTGTTCAGGGCGGCTATCACCCGGGAGATGCCGAGCCGCGCCAGGTGCCCATCTACCAGTCCACCACGTGGAAGTACGACACGTCGGAGCATATGGGTAAGCTGTTTGACCTGGAGGAGTCGGGCTACTTCTACAGCCGCCTGCAGAACCCCACGTGCGATCTGGTTGCCGCCAAGATCTGCGAGATGGAGGGGGGCACCGCCGCGATGCTCACGAGCTCGGGCATGGCTGCGAACTTCCTCGCGATCTTTAACGTGGCCGGTGCCGGCGATCATGTGGTCGCTAGCTCTGCCATTTACGGCGGTACGTATAACCTGCTCGCCCATACCATGGGCCGCATGGGCGTGACCTGCACGTTCGTCGCCCCCGACTGCACCGACGAGGAGCTCGAGGCAGCCTTCCAGCCCAACACCAAGCTCGTCTTTGGCAAGACCATCGCCAATCCCGCCCTTGCCGTGCTCGATATTGAGCGCTTTGCCAAGGCCGCGCACGACCACGGCGTACCGCTGATGGTCGACAACACCTTCCCGACGCCCGTGATGTGCCGTCCCTTTGAGTGGGGCGCCGACATCGTCACGCACTCCACCACTAAGTACATGGATGGCCATGCGGCCTACCTGGGCGGCGTGATCGTCGATCACGGCCTGTTTGACTGGATGGCCCATGCGGACAAGTTCCCGGGTCTCACCACGCCCGACGAAAGCTACCACGGCGTGACCTATGCCGAGAAGATCGGTCGCGAGGGCGCCTTCATTACCAAGGCAACCGCGCAGCTCATGCGCGACCTCGGCCCCATGCAGAACCCGCAGGCAGCGTTCTTCCTGAACAGCTCGCTCGAGAGCCTACATGTGCGCATGCCGCGCCATTGCGAGAACGGCCTGGCCGTTGCCAAGTTCCTGCAGAGCCATCCCAAGGTGCGCTGCGTGAGCTATCCGGGCCTGGAGGGCGATAAGTACTATGACATGGCTCAGAAGTACATGCACAACGGTACCTGCGGCGTTGTGAGCTTTGGCTTTAACGGTGGTCGCGCGGCGGCCGAGACCTTTATGAAGAGCCTCAAGCTCGCCCAGATCGCCACGCACGTGTCCGACGCCCGCACTTGCTGTCTGCATCCCGCTAATGCCACCCATCGCCAGATGAACGACGAGGAGCTCATTGCCTGTGGCATCTCCGCCGACATGGTGCGTCTGTCGTGCGGCCTCGAGGACACGGCCGACCTGATTGCCGACCTTGAGCAGGCGCTCGAGCAGTGCTAGGCTAGCGTTCGCATAAGGCGCCGATGCTGGCAGAAAGCTTCGGCGATCTTTCGTTCCGATTCCGTAGGCGGGACCCCAATCGCGACTGTTTGCAGGCGATTGGGGCCCCGTTTTTTGCGTTGGGCCACTCGAAAGGATGGATATGGAGAAAACCGCAGAGCAGCTGCGCCGCGAGCACATTGCCCTAGAGGGCGACACCCATGGCAAGAACAAGTGGGCGATTCTGTTTACCGTGCTCATCATGACGTTTATGGTGTGTCTGGATTCGACCGTCGTGACCGTGGCGCTGCCCGTGATGCAAAAGGAGCTGGGCGTGGGCCTCGATCGCATTCAGC
>USMA01000130.1 GCA_900555765.1 uncultured Collinsella sp. | reverse complement strand
TACTGGAACGTTCTGAACAAGGAGCGTCAGGGCGCCTATCTGGGCCAGACCGTCCAGATCATCCCCCACATCACCAACGAGATCAAGAGCTACATCTACAACATGGCTTCCTCCACCGGGGCCGATGTGGTCATTACCGAGATCGGCGGCACCACCGGCGACATCGAGAGCCAGCCCTTCCTCGAGGCCATCCGTCAGGTGGGCCTCGAGCAGGGCAAGGAGAACTGCTGCTTCATCCATGTGGTGCTGGTGCCTTACATCTCCGGCTCCGATGAGTACAAGTCCAAGCCCGCACAGCATTCCGTCAAGGAGCTCCGCAGCTTTGGCATCCAGCCCGATATTATCGTGCTGCGCTCCGACCACCATATCGATGACGCTATCCGCGGAAAGATCGCAAGCTTCTGCGACGTCGACACCGATTGCGTCTTTACCAACGAGGACTGCGCGAGCATTTACGATGTTCCGCAGCTGCTTGCCGAGCAGGACTTTGACCTGCGCATTTGCGAGCGCCTGGGTCTGGACCCGCGTGAGCGCGACATGAGCGAGTGGAACGAGTTCCTGCGCAAACAGAATCACGCCAACCATCACGCCGACAAGGTGAAGATCGCCGTCGTGGGCAAGTACACGCAGCTGCCCGATGCGTACCTGTCGGTTATCGAGGCCCTGCACCATGCGGGCGTCTTCTACGATCGCCATGTGGACGTCCAGCTGGTCGACGGCGAGAGCCTCGACGAGCAGAATGTCTCCGAGGTTCTGGGCGACGCCTCGGGCATCCTGGTCCCCGGCGGCTTTGGCAAGCGCGCCCTGGAGGGCAAGATCCTCGCGGCCGAGTTTGCCCGTGAGCACAAGATTCCGTATCTGGGCATTTGCCTGGGTATGCAGGTGGCCGTGTGCGAATTTGCGCGCAATGTCGTCGGCCTTGCCGGCGCCAGCTCCTCTGAGTTCGATCCGGATGGCCCGTTTAGCGTCATCGATCTGATGAGCTCGCAGGAGGACGTGACCGAGAAGGGCGGCACCATGCGCCTGGGCGCCTATCCGTGCAAGCTCGCCGCCGATACCCTTGCTCGCGAGGCATATGGCGAGGAACTCGTCTACGAGCGTCACCGTCACCGCTTTGAGTTCAACAACGCCTTCCGCGACCAGCTCGAGGACGCCGGTTTGGTTATCTCGGGTCTGTCGCCTGACGAGCGCCTGGTCGAGATGGTCGCGCTGCCGCGCGACGTGCATCCGTGGTATGTGGCAACCCAGGCTCATCCCGAGTTCAAGAGCCGCCCGACCACCCCGCAGCCGCTGTTCCGCGAGTTCGTGCGCGCTTCGATCGGCCAGCACGAGGGTGTCGACCGTCTGCAGGTGACGCCCATGAACCTCGCTACGGACTAAGGGTGCCGGCGAATAAGGAACATACCGAAGCTACTCCCTCGTCGCTCGCCGTGGCGGCGGGGGAGTATCTCGATTACCTTGCGGTCGAGCGGGGTTTGGCGCGCAACACGATTGCGGCCTATCGTCGTGACCTGACGACGTACTGCGCCTATCTGGAGCGGGCGGGTATTGTGTCTTTTGAAGAGGTGACCCGTCAGGTCGTGGAGGGCTTTGTCGCCGACCGTCGCGATGGGGGCTATTCGGATGCCTCGGTGGAGCGTGCGCTTGCGGCCGTGAAGGGCCTGCATGCCTTTTTGGTGCGCGATGGGGCTGTGGCCCAAAATCCAACGGCGGCGTTGCGCCTGCCTAAAAAGGCTGAGCGTTTGCCGGAGTATCTATCGGTGGAGGATGTCTCGGCGCTGCTCGATCAAGACTTCCCCGAGGGCGAGATGGGCTTGCGCGACCATGCCATCTTGGATGTGCTTTACGGATGCGGTTTGCGTGTGAGCGAGTTGGTGGGACTCGATGTGGGCGATATCCATATCGACGATGGCTTTGTGCTCGTTCGCGGTAAGGGCTCGAAGGAACGCCTGTCCCCGCTGGTGGGAAGCGCGGCGCGAGCTCTGACGCTTTATGTAACTGAGGGGCGTTCTCGCTTGGCGGCCCATGCCCGCGGAACCGAGACCTCGGCGGTCTTTTTAAATAAGAACGGCCGCCGTCTGTCGCGCCAGGGCATCCATGCCATCTGTGAGCGCTACGGGCGCCAGGTGGGACTGGTGGGGCTCCATCCCCATACGCTGCGTCACTCCTTTGCCACCCATATGCTTGCGGGCGGCGCAGCCCTCCGTGTGCTACAGGAGATCTTGGGACATGCCGATATATCGACCACGCAGGTCTACACGCATGTCGATCGTACGCAACTGACCGAGGTCTATTTGGCGGCGCACCCGCTGGCACATCGTTAACACATCGCTGACCTGCATATTTATAGGTATTTGGGGACGGGCTCCAGATTGCCTCGGTGTGCTTTTGCGCGCGCATGGGCAATCTGGGGCCCGTCCCATTTTTCGCCACTTGGCGTCGCGGTGGTGGGCCGCACGGGCCTGGGGTGGGGGAGTTTGGGGGCGATGTGAACGGCATGTAAAGGGACGTAAAAATCGCCTCAAGGTCAACTTGAAGGTTGAGGTTCGCGGGTGTGGTTCTACAGGTGGCATCCCGCCGTTGCTGCAAACACAACATATTGTGTTTTCGAACATATGCTTGGGGGTGTTTTGCAATATATGGTGAGTGGAGTGGTGGGGCGGGGTGGGGGAAGGGGTGGGGAAAGGTGTTGAAAAATGGGGCGGTTCCCCATATTATTGATGACGTCGACAGGCGGGGTGGTTCCCCGCGTACGTGCCATCTGAGTAACCGAGGGGAGGGCGCACATGGGAATGACTGGTGCATACGAGCGCAATCTCGATGCAAAAGGTCGTCTGTCCCTGCCTGCACCCCTTCGCGAGGAGCTTGGAGAGCACGTTCGCGTGTTCAAAGCCCTGGATGTCGATGCTCTGTACGTGTTCTCTGCCGAGGCCTTCGATAAGTGGGTCGAAGGACTCTTCGCGGGTCGTGAGGGCCACGAGGGTTTTAACCCGCGTGACATTAATGACCAGAAGCTCATGAGGGCGATCAACAAGCGCACCACGTCGATGGACGTGGACAGCGCCGGTCGTATCGGTCTTTCCGAGTCTCTCCGCAAGCAGGCGAACCTCGACCGCGAGGTCACGGTTGTGGGCAACTACGCCCACCTTGAGGTTTGGGATCGCGCCGCGGCCGATGAGGACGATGACGATGAGGCCCTGCTGGACCTCTTCTTCTCGTAAGGGCAAGGCACGGGTAACGGATGGAGCGTGGGATCTTGACACAAGAATATCGGCATGAACCTGTCATGCTCGGCGAAGTGCTTGAGTCGCTGCGGCTAAAGAGCGGCTCCGTTGTCTGCGATTGCACCCTTGGCGGTGCCGGCCATTCGGTAAAGATGGCCGCGCAGGTGGGGGAGACGGGCCTTTTGCTCGGCGTCGATCAGGACGACATGGCCCTCGAGGCCGCTGGCGCCCGTCTGGACCGCGAGGTTCCCGGCGTTCCGCACCGGCTGCTGAAGGGCAACTTCGGCGACTTGGACGAGCTGCTTTGCTCGGCCGAGGTGCCCGGGGTCGATGGCTTCCTGTTCGATTTGGGCGTTTCGTCGCCGCAACTCGATATCCCTGGCAGGGGCTTTTCGTATAACGAGGACGCCCCATTGGACATGCGGATGGATCCGGGTAATAACACCTTAAACGCAGCTGAGGTCATCAACACCTATAACGAACACGACCTCGCCCGGATTCTACGCGTCTACGGCGAAGAGAAGTTCGCCTCGCAGATCGCGCGCGAGATCGTGCGCCGCCGCGAGCAAGAACCGATCGAAACCACCGGCCAATTTGTCGAGATCATCAAGGCGGGTATCCCGGCTGCCGCTCGTCGGCATGGTGGACACCCGGCCAAGAAAAGTTTCCAGGCCATTCGCATCGAGGTCAATCACGAGCTCGATGTGCTCGAACGAGGGCTTGATGCCGCCACCAGGTGGCTCAACCCGGGCGGACGTATCTGCGTCATCTCGTATCACTCGCTCGAGGACCGTATCGTAAAGAACCACTTTAAGGAGATGAGCCAGGGGTGCACGTGTCCGCCGGAGATTCCGGTGTGCGTGTGCGGCAACGTGCCGATACTCAAGGTCATCACCCGCAAACCCCTGGTTGCCCAGCCTGATGAGGTTGAGCGCAACCCTCGGGCGAGATCAGCCAAAATCCGCGTGGCGCAGCGTCTGTAGGCGCGACCGCGCGATATTGGACCTCCCGCTCGCACCATAAACGAAGCTTAAACACACTACCAACGTACTCGGGATGGGAGGCGGCATATCATGGGCTACAACACTTCAAGCGCAGCACTCGCCTATGATATGAACGCCATGCCCGCCTATCGTGAGACGCCGCAGGCCCCCGTTGCTCCCCGTGAGCAGCGCACGCCGCGCTTTGATGTCTACACGGGCGCGGGCCGTCAGGCAAACCAGGCGGTAAGCCCGGTTTTCATGAGCGTTCTTAAAACGTTTTGCATCATTGCGGCTATCTTCATGACGATCGGCGTCGCCCGCGTGGCGCTCGCCGGCGTTACGGCCCAGGTGCTCAACAGC
>USMA01000129.1 GCA_900555765.1 uncultured Collinsella sp. | reverse complement strand
TAGTTCGCCAGATATCATCCGTGAGTACATGGAGCGCGACCCCCGTGTAAAGATGATCGACAAGGACAACAGCGGTTACGGCGACTCGATGAACCGCGGCCTGGAGATGGCGCGCGGTGAGTACGTGGGCATCCTTGAGTCCGACGACTTTATGTTTGAGGATTCGCTCCAAAAGCTGGTCGCCAAGGCCGATACTGAGCATGCCGATGTCGTTAAGGGCGACTTTTACCTGTACTGGTCTGCGCCCAGCGAGCGCCGTGAGCTGTTTGGAATTATCGACGAGCATATGACGGGCGCGGCGTATCGCCCCGTCGATCGCCCGGGCATCTTCTACCGCAAACCTTCCATTTGGTCGGCTATTTATCGACGCGAGTTCCTCAACGACAATCAGATTCGGTTCCTTCCCACGCCGGGCGCCTCGTATCAGGACGCAGGCTTTAACTTTAAGGTTTGGGCTTGTGCCGAACGTGCCGCGTTTATTGCGGACCCCATTTTGTGCTATCGCCAAGATAACGAGAAGAGCTCCGTTAATTCGCCTAACAAGGTGTTTTGCGTTTGCGACGAATATGCCGAGATGCAACGTTTTTTGGACGAGCGTCCCGAGCTCAAGGCTCAGCTTCAGGGTATTTTAATGCGCATGAAGGTCGATACGTACCGTTGGAATGATGAGCGTCTGGTCGATGAACTGCGTGAGCAGTTTTGGAAGAAAGCCTCGTCCGAGCTTAAGGCCGATTGGGATGCCGGTCGCTTTGACCTGTCGCTCTTCGACCCGCGTGGCGAGACCGACCTGCGTTTGATGGTCAAATCGCCCCGTGCCTATATCGATTCGCGCTTTGATTTTAAGAAGCCGGGCAAGCTCAATACGTTTAAGCACTACTTTAAGATCGGCGGCCTGCCGCTGGTCTGGCGCGTGCTGACGTATCAGCGCACTTACGGTGACAACCCGCACCCTGATGACGTTCCGGCCGCACAGTAGGAGCGCGTGATTATGGTTACCCCCAAGATTTCCGTTGTCGTTCCCATCTACAAGGTGGAGGAGTGCCTGGCCTGGTGCCTGGACTCCCTGCTTGCGCAGGACATGCCCGATTGGGAAGGCGTGTTAGTCAACGATGGCTCGCCGGACGGTTCGCGCGATATTGCGGCTGCCTATTGCGATAAGGACGCGCGCTTTAGGCTGGTTGATAAGGAGAACGGCGGCCTGTCGAGTGCACGTAATGCAGGCATCGCTGCGTCCACGGCGTCTATCGTCGCGTTTTTGGATTCCGACGACCGCTTTACGCCCGATGCATGCCGCGTGATCGTCGATACCTTTGAGCGCGAGGACTGCGACGTTTTGACCTTTGGCGCGAATCCGTATCCGCTGGAGGCGGGGTATCCGTGGCTTAACTTTGTGCTGAGCCCGCGCGATGTGTCGTTTGAAGGCTATAGCTCCGACCTGCTGTTTAAGGAAGCTTCTCGCCCCTTTGCATGGCGCACTGCCTGCAAGCGTGAGTTTTTGCTGGGCAACGGGATCGTGTTCGACGAAACCGTTAAGTATGGCGAGGACCAGGTCTTCGATTTTGCCGTGTACGGTCGTTCGCGCAAGACCGCGCTTATCTCGAGCAAGCTGTATGACTACCGCGTGGCGCGCAAGGGTTCGCTCATGGATACCATGCGCTATGACGACGAGACGCGTCTGCTGGAGCATGTGAAGATTTACTCCGCTGTGCTGGCTGACTGGCAGCGCGACGGTCTCGATTTCCAGTATGCCGATGACCTGGCGTACTTCCTATGCGATCTGGTGCTGTACGATGCGCTCAGGTTGCTGGGTTCGGACTGCGGCAAGGTGTTTGCTGCCGTTGTCACGGCGCTTGCCGGTTCTGCCGTGGGCGGCGATGCTGCGCTCGCACAATGCGCTCCTTCTGTTGCTGCTATGGTGCGTGCGGCGCTTACCAGCAAGGCCTCCAATGCCCGTGCATGTAAAAAGCTCATGTTCGATTACGACGTCTTGAGGTTTGGGCGCCTGGGTGCCTGCAAACGCATGGCAGCGAACGCCCTGGGAAAGCGAGAAGTGTAGATGAGTATCAAGCGTTTGGCGCTTTGCCGCAGTCAGGGCCGTCTGTATGTGCTGCTTCGTTTTGCCGGTCAGGATGTCACCGCGCTTATTGAGCGGGAGGGTTCTCACGCGTTTGCCCATGCGACGACGCGCGGCTCTTGTGTGCCGTCGCTGGTACTCCCGGTCGATCATGGCCGTGTGCTGGCGCTTTGCCCTTCCGTTTCCGATTACGAACGCGAGCTCGCCGTCTTGGTGCTTCCGTTTTTGGATGGCTCGTCGATGGATGCCGTTTTTGCATTCGGTGGCCAAAGGTTGGGCTCTATTCGCCTCGATAGCCGCGTGGCCAAGCTGGAATCCAAGATTAACTACAAAGCAAAGCCTGCGCTGTGTGCGCTTATCCGCGATGCGCAGCGTGGCGAATGCTGCGGTCGCTACGAGATCGATGCCATTCGCTATTTGCCGGCAGACGCCGGTGCGGTGTGGCGCTATGAGGTTATGTGGGTGGGAGACTCCAAGTGCACCCCTGAGCTCCAGATTTTCGATGCGCATATGAATGCCATCGATGTCACCGTGCATGTGTTTGAATCGCAGATCGATGCGCCGCAGCGCAACGGTTGCCGCGGCAATAAAACGTATTTGAGCGTTGAGATGCCCCAGGATATACGTGATTTTGTCGCGATTGCGGCTGATCCCACGGGCCTAATCCAGAGCGGGTTTTGCGCCATGGACGGTCGCCTGTACAACGGCATGGTCGACGACAGCTGGAACCGCATGAAGGATGCACGTGCTGACGACGCAGCTTATCGACGTTGGTTTGAGCAGCATCGCGCAAAGCCGGGCGATCTGGCGTGCCAGCGTGTCGCTTCGGCGGCCTTTGCCTATAGACCACTCGTGAGTATTGTGGTGCCGTGCTACAAGACTGATCGGGAATACCTGCGCGAGCTGCTGGACTCGGTGCTAGCCCAGAGCTATGACAACTGGGAACTGCTGCTTATGGATGCCTCGCCTGAATGGGATGCGGTGGCCGCCCTTGCGGCAGGTGCCCACGACGAGCGCATCCGTCGCATCGAGCTTCCCGGCAACGGCGGCATTGTGGTCAACACCAACGCAGGTATCGAGCAAGCGACGGGCGACTACATCGCGTTCTTGGACCACGATGACATCCTGGAACCGGATGCATTATTCCACTATGTTTCCGCGCTGAACAAGGCGGCCGAGGGCGAGCGCCCCCAGGTTCTGTTCTGCGACGAGGACATGTTCCAGAAAACGGGGGAGTGGGGCCAGCCGGTCTTTAAGACGCGGCTCAACGTCGACCTGCTCTATAGCCATAACTGTGTGACGCATTTCCTGATGGTGGAGAAGGCGCTCATCGATCGCATTGGCATGTCGGCAGAGGATGTCGCGGGCGCTCAGGATTACGACCTGACGCTCCGCTGTTTTGCGTCAGGCGCGCGGTTTGAGCATGTTGCGCATGTGCTGTATCACTGGCGTGTGCATCCCGGTTCAACTGCCGACGGCTCTGCCGATAGCAAGCCGTATGCTATCGAAGCCGGCCGTCTTGCACTGCAGCGCCACTTTAACGCGCTGGGCATTTGCGGAACGGTCGTGGAGACCGAGACGCCGTTTGTCTATCACATGCGTTATGCGCTGCCGGAGTCTGCGCCGCTGGTGAGCATTGTGATTCCCACTAAGGATCACGTTGAGGCGCTCGATGCCTGCGTGATGTCGATCGCTCAGAAGGCAACGTATGCCAATTACGAGATCGTCTTGGTGGAGAACAACAGCAAAGCCCCGGAGACGTTTGCGTATTACGAAACCCTGCCAGAGCGCGTGACTGCTGCATCCGAAGGTAAGGGCATCGCGCGCGTTGTGTACTGGCCGGGTGAGTTCAATTACTCCAAGATCATTAACTTTGGCGTGGAGCATGCCAAAGGCGACTATCTGCTGTTGCTCAACAATGATACCGAGGTCATAAGTCCGGACTTTATCGAAGAGATGATGGGGTATCTGCAGCGTCCCGATGCGGGCGTGGTGGGCGCCAAACTCTACTTTGCCGATCATCTGGTGCAGCATGCCGGCATTTTGGTTGGCGTGCGTGACGCACTTGCCCATGCCAACCAGGACTTCTCGGCAAAGCGCGAGGGCTATCTTGCCCGTGCCGTGCGTCCGGGAAACTTTAGTGCCGTGACGGGCGCCTGTCAGATGGTGCGACGCGACGTATTTGAGCTGGTCGGCGGCTATAACGAGGAATTCGCCGTTGGCTTTAACGACGCTGACTTTTGCCTGCGCGTGTGGGAGGCGGGCTTCCGCACCATTTTTACGCCCTATGCCGAGCTGTACCACTACGAGTTCACCTCGCGCGGCAGGGAAGAGGCCAACGAGGAAAAGCTGCGCCGCTGGAAGCGCGAGCAAGCACTGTTCATTCAGCGCTGGCCGGAGTTCTTCCTCGATGCCGACCCGTGGCTCGGACCAAACCTATCCTCCGACAGTGAGTACTTCTCGCTTTAGCGCGAAGTAATTCCAAGGTCCGGCAA
>USMA01000128.1 GCA_900555765.1 uncultured Collinsella sp. | reverse complement strand
GCCGTTACGCGGTTTGGTAAAACCGCGTAACCCACTACACAGCCTGTGCCAGCTTCTCGGCTCGCTCGGCGGCGGCGAGCGCCTCGATGACGGTACCGAGCTGATCGCCCAGAAGGACGCCGTTGTAGGTAGAGTTGAAGCCGATACGGTGATCGGTCACGCGGTCCTGGGGCTGATTGTAGGTGCGGATCTTCTCGGAACGGTTGCCGTGGCCAATCTGGCTCTGGCGCTCGGCACCAAGCTCAGCCTGCTGCTTTTCGAGCTCCATCTCGTACAGACGGGCGCGCAGCATCTGCATGCAGACCTCGCGGTTCTGGATCTGGGAGCGCTGCTCCTGCGACTGCACCACGGTGTTGGTGGGCAGGTGGGTGATGCGCACGGCGGAGTAGGTGGTGTTAACGCACTGACCACCAGGGCCCGAAGCGCAGTAAGTGTCGATGCGCAGGTCGGACTGGTTGATCTGAACGTCGATCTCCTCGGCCTCGGGAAGCACGGCGACGGTAGCCGTTGAAGTCTGGATGCGGCCCTGGGACTCGGTCTTGGGGACGCGCTGGACACGGTGCACGCCAGACTCGTACTTCATAACGGAGTAGACGCGGTCGCCCTCGACCTTGAACTCAATGGACTTAAAGCCGCCGGCCTCGCTGGGGCTGGAATCGAGCACGGTAGTCTTCCAGCCGCGCGACTCGCAAAAGCGCTGATACATCTTGTACAGGTCGCCGGCAAAGATGGCAGCCTCGTCGCCACCGGCGGCGGAGCGGATCTCGACGATGGTGTTCTTGTCGTCGTTGGGGTCGCTCGGGATGAGCATGTACTTGATGTCTTCCTCGAGCTGAGGGAGCTTGGCCTCGTTTTCGGAGATGTCCATCTGGAGCATCTCCTTCTCATCGGCATCGGTGGTATCGTGCAGCATTTCCTTGGCCGCCTCGATGTCATCGAGCGCGCCGATGTACTCGCGCGAGGCGGCAATGAGGTCAGACTGGTGCGCGTACTCCTTGTTGAGACGCGTGAACTCCTTAATATCGGAGGCGACGGCCGGGTCGGAGAGCTTCTTCTCGAGCTCCTCGTAGGCCTTGATGATCTTTTCGAGCTTGTCGCGCATGGCGGGACTCCTTTATATGCGTGAAGGTGAAAATCGGCAGAGTTGATGGGGCGCACGGCGCCGCTGCGGGGGTAAGCCCGGCTAGAACATGTCGATCTTCAGATACATGCGCATCCCTTCGCGTATGGGGTACATAGTTGCGGTCTAACCCATACATGATAGCGTGCGCAGGCAAACCTGCATATAACCCGCACGGAATGATTGGTGCAAACAAACCTGACCCCTTTGCACCTAGGGCTTGCTTTTAGGCTAGAGCGGTTGTAGTAGAGCGATGAGGAAGCGGATGCCTTGGAGGTAGGCGCGACGGGTGATGCGCTCGTTGGTGCCGTGGACACCGCGGTCACATTCGTCATCGTCGACCACAAAGGCGGAGAAGCGGATGCACTCGTGACAAATGCGCTGGTAGTTGGCGGCATCGGTTGCACCAATCACGGTCGAGGGCACAATGCTCATCGGCTCTTGGCCCACCGCAGACGATCCGTTTTCCTCCGTCCCCTTGGGATCACGGAAATAGCGGGCGGCGATGGCGCGGACGGCCTCGAGCCCCGGACCGCCCACGCGCGGGGACGGCGAGGGCTCGGAGCTGCCGGGGCCCAGCTCGACCTCGACTCGGTCAGCGAGCCCAGCGGCGGCAACGGCCTCGCGGCAGCAGGCCACGACATCGGCCACGCTCGTACCCTCGAGCATGCGGAAGTTGATATTTGCCCACATATCCTGCGGCATTACGTTGGCACCGGTACTGCCGCCTTCGATTTGCGTGGGCGCGCAGGTGGTGGTCACAAGCGGGTACAGCTTTTTGCTGGCGAGGCAGTCGCGCACGATGGCATCCTTGCTGGCAGCAATCTCGTCTGCGGCATAAAGCCCCAGCTCGATGAGCTGCGCGGCAAGCAGATCGGTCACACGCGCCGGCCACTCGATATCGCAAATCGCGGCAATAGCGCGGCTGAGCACTTCGAGCGACGTGCCGCCGTAAGGGTTGGAAGAATGCCCGCCTTCGCTCTTCGTCCTGAGCACGATATCGGCATATCCCTTCTCGGCAAGATCGGCATGCATAAGCCAACCCTCACCCGCGCTGTACTCGGCAGCCGCAACGATACGATAGTCGCCCTCGTCGATCAGGTACTCAAGCTCAACGCCACGCTCCTCGAGCGCGCGGCCAATGGCACCCGCGCCGCACTGCGTGGTCTCCTCATCCTGGCCAAAAGCCAGCAGCAGGGTTCGCTCGTGTTGCCAGCCGTGCGCCAGCGCATACTCAACGGCCTCCAGGATGCCCGCAACCTGGTCTTTCATATCGATGGCGCCGCGACCCCAAATATAGGTGTCGTCCACGTGCCCGCTAAAGGGATCGTGCGTCCAGTCCGTCTCGGTGCCCGGCACCACGGGAACCACGTCCATGTGGCCTATGAGCATGACCGACTTGAGGGCGGGGTCGGCGCCGGCAAGCGTCACGAGCAGCGAATGGTCGATGAGCTCGACCTCGCCCGTCGCAAACACGCGCGGCCAGGCCTGCTGCATATAGGCGCGCAGGTCGGCAAACGCCTGCCAGTCCACCGTCTGGGCATCCATGCTCGAAATCGTCGGAAACGACAGCACGCGGCCCAGGCGCTCGCATGCGCCGACCTCGTCGATATCGGCAAAATCATCCTCGTGCGCAAAGAAACGCCAAACCTCGGCCATGACATCCTTTCGATTGTGATGACGAGGGCCGCCCCACCGGAGCGGCCCTGTCATGCAAACATTTGCGGTCGGTTATTTGTCCTCGAGATAACGCGAGAGAAACTCGCGGGTGCGCTGGTGCTTGGGGTTGCCGAAGAGCTCGGCCGGCGCGGCATCCTCGAGCACCACGCCCTTGTCCATAAAGACCACGCGATCGGACACGGTGCGGGCAAAGGCCATCTCGTGCGTGACGACGACCATGGTCATGCCGTCGGCAGCGAGCTTGCGCATGACCTCGAGCACCTCTCCCACGATCTCGGGATCGAGTGCGGAGGTCGGCTCGTCGAACAGCATGATCTGCGGATTCATGCATAGGGCACGAGCGATGGCCACGCGCTGCTTTTGGCCGCCGGACAGGCGACCCACGGCAGCGTGCGTGAACTTCTCGAGTCCCACGCTCGTCAGATGCTCCATCGCAATTTTTTCAGCCTCGGCCTTGCTCATCTTTTTGAGCGTGACGGGCGCGAGCGTGCAGTTGTCGAGCACGTCCATGTTGTTGAACAGGTTAAAGCCCTGAAACACCATGCCGATGTCCTCGCGCAGCTTGTTGATGTTACAGCGCTCGGCCGTGAGGTCCTGGCCGTGGAACCAGATATGGCCCGCGTCCGGAGTCTCGAGCAGGTTGAGGCAGCGCAGGAAAGTCGACTTGCCCGAGCCCGAGGCGCCGATAATGGTGACGACCTCGCCGGGGTTAACGGACAGGTCGATGCCCTTGAGCACCTCGAGCGAACCGAAGCTCTTGCGCAGGCCCTCGACGCGGATGAGCGGCTCATTGGTCTGAACGGCGGCCGCAACGCCGGTAGTGGCGGTATCTGCCATGATGATTCTCCTCGTCTTAAGCCTAGTTAGAGCTGGGCAGCGTGGCCGGAGCCTCGGCACCGAGCTTTTTGCCAAAGGCTTCGAGCAGGCGGCTCGCCACGAGCGTCAGGATCAGGTAGACCACGAGCGCCACGCAGTAGACCTCCATCTGGCGGTAGTACACGCCGGCGACCGTGGTAGTAGCGTACATAAGGTCGAACACGCCGATGACCGAGAGCACCGACGAATCCTTGATGTTGATGATGAGCTCGTTGGTGAGCGCCGGAATCGCATTTTTAATGCCCTGGGGGAACACGACTTTGCGCATGGCCTGCCACTGCGACAGGCCCAGCGATCGCGCCGCCTCGGCTTGGCCGGGATCGATGGACTCGATGCCGCCGCGCAGGACCTCCATCATGTAGGCGGTGGAGTTGAGCGAGATGGTGACGAGGCCGGCGGTGAAGGTGCTCCAGATCTGGTTGGCCTGGGCGGTCTCGAAGCCCATGCCGCGCAAAACGGTGAAGCCCGCGTAATAGATGAGTAGGCCCTGGACCATCATGGGCGTACCGCGCACGATGGTGGAATAGATGGTCGCAAAGCCGCGGCCGATACTCTTAAAGAAGCGCACCAGGTCGTTGTCCACGCGGTCGAAGGTCTGAATACGCAGGAACACAAAGAGCAGCGCCAGGAAGAATGCGATGACCGTGCCGAAGGTGGCAAGCGCGATGGTGATCTCGATACCGCGAATGAAGAAGTCTCCGCTCTTGTAGGTCATGTAGACCAGGCTCGACAAAAAGTCGCTGGGGTTGGAATCCGAGACAATGCTCACCTGCACCAGATCGATAAACGACATGACGCAGCGGTCCGCGAAAAAGATCGCTGCGATGGCGACCACAACATAGCTACCCAGGCGCGCGCCGCGGCGGAAACGCTCGGAGGCGAACGGCGACTTTACGCGATAGTCGCTCCAGT
>USMA01000127.1 GCA_900555765.1 uncultured Collinsella sp. | reverse complement strand
CGCTGACCGTCGACGCCCCGCGCTTCCTGTCCGAGTTCAAGGCGCGCATGGCCCGCGTCCTGGGCTAAGCTGTCTTTTTGGGACGGGCTTTTTGACTGGTATGATTGGTACGACCATTCGAACCAGCTAAAAAAGCCCCGTCCCAATTTGACTATCGAGAGGATCTGCCATGGAGCGCATCGCGAGCTTTTCCGTTGACCATCTGCTGCTTGAGCCCGGCGTGTACGTGAGCCGCATCGACCGCGATCCGGCGACCGCCGCCGTCGTCACCACCTTTGACCTACGCCTGACCACGCCCAATAAGGAGCCGGTCATGAACACGGCCGAGTGCCACACCATCGAACACCTGGGCGCGCCGATCCTTCGCAATCATGCCGAGTGGTCGAGCCGCATTGTCTACTTTGGCCCCATGGGCTGCCGCACGGGCTTTTACCTGGTTGTCTTTGGCGAGATGACGAGCGAGGAGATTCTGCCGCTCGTGCGCGAGCTGTTCGAGTTTGTTGCTGGCTTTGAGGGCGATGTCCCTGGTGCCGCTCCCGAGGAATGCGGTAACTACCTGGACCAGAACCTTCCTATGGCTAACTGGCTCGCACGCCGTTACCTCGACCGTGACCTGGCCGATATCGACGAGAAGCACCTGCACTATCAGCAGGCGAAAGGGCTTTATCGCCCAAAACGCGCGCATTGGGCGCCTTCGCTTATGCGGGGGCGCCTTTTTGTTGATTGGTCGGGACGAGCGTTCAAAATCGCTCATGTTTGTTCTAGAATGTTCGTATAGTCACATTTACGAACAGGAGTGAACATGCATATCTACTCTGTCAACGATCCCGAGTTCAAATCCTATGGCAACGTTTGGGATGACGTTTCGTCCGAGCTCACGTCGCCCGTGCTCGAGGCGCTCTCTGCCACGCCCATTCCCGAGGGCAGCAAGTACGTAGCAAGTGCGCCGGAGCTCGAGGGCGCCAAGGATGCCGATAAGTTGGGCTTTCTCATGTTTGGTGGCCGTCCCTTCCAGCTCGGCTGGTGCAACGGCCACAACACGCGTCTCAACTGCCTGGAGTACCACCGCGCCAGCGAGTTTAACCTGGGCGCCCGCGATTTTATTCTGCTCGTGGCGCATCGCTGGGAGATCGAGGACGGCAAGCTCGACACCGCGTGCGTCAAGGCGTTCCGCGTGCCGGCGGGTACGGTTGTTGAGGTCTTCAACACCACGCTCCACTATACGCCCTGCATGGTCGACGAAGGCGGCTTCCAGGTGATGGTGGCGCTGCCGGCGGGCACCAACGGCCCGCGCCCCGAGGCCGCAGCCGACATGCCTGCCACCGGTGACAGCTACTGCTACTGGAAGGCCGACAAGTGGGTCCTCTGCCACGCCGACAGCCCCAAGGCAGCCGAAGGCGGCTACGTAGGCCTCATCGGCAAAAACCTCGACATCGCCTGCGACTAGAATCTTCCGTCTCAATCTGTAACATCTAGCGGGCTAAATCGTCTCTACCTGTTACAGATTTAGACAAACTGCAGGGAGCTGCCCGAAAATCTCGATCTGTAACACCAAGCCCGGTTTTGGCGGTCTACCTGTTACAGATCAAGACAAACCGCCCCCAACCATCACAAAGGTGCCTGTCCCCTTTGTGATGGTTGGGGGCGGCGGTATCAAAAAGTGTCAGACGGGGCGGCTGCCGGGCACCTGCGCGCGAAAAGAAGTATCGGTCTGCGTCGTTGCCGTTGAGCGACGCGTTGTTTGTAGGGAATCTGAGCCTATGACAACAGCGTGCGAAAGGATTGATGCATGGCTTTCCGTAATGACTTCCAGTTGGGCGGCGCGACGGCTGCCAACCTGTTCGATGGCGCCTACGACGTGGACGGCCGCGGCCTTGCCAACGTGGACGTGGCTCCGCACGGCCCCGAGCGCTATGCGGTGGTTTCCGGCCAGCGCAAGATGCTCGACTTTGAGGACGGCTATTACTATCCCGCGCAGACCGGCATCGATTTCTATCACCACTACAAAGAGGACATCGCCCTCTTTGCCGAGATGGGCTTTAAAACCTTCCGTATGAGCCTGGCTTGGACCCGCATTTTCCCCAACGGCGACGAGACCGAGCCCAACGAGGCTGGCCTGGCCTTCTACGAGGACGTATTCCGCGAGTGTCAGGCGCACGGCATCGAGCCGCTCGTGACCATCACGCACTTCGACTGCCCGATTCACCTCATCAAGGAGTACGGCGGCTGGCGCCACCGCACGCTCATCGCCCAACTGGAACAGCTCAGAGACAACGAGAAAGCGCTTGCCAAACAGACCATCGCCGTACGTTCCAAAGCGCACGATCAGGCGTTCGACGGCTACATCGACGCGTACGTGGGCTCATACACCACGCATCTGTCCGGTTCGATCGGCAACGCCACACAGCTTCCCGCCATTCTCGGCACCGCGTCCGAACTGAACGGCGATACCTCCGTAGCTAAATCCGTGGCAGACCTGGCCAACGCCGTCAACGACGTGAGCGCCGCATACCGGCATATCGGCGCGGCCGACGCCGTCGACGAGGTGATTCGCACCATCGAACAGCGTGGCACATCCGGCTTGGTGAACGAGCTCACCAAGCGCGCCGGTGAGGAACAACAGCGCGGCTCCAAAGACTACAGTGCCGGCCAATCGCAGCTGTCCGCGGCCATGATCCCGTATTCGATGGATTTCACCGACGCATACACGGCTCGGCTTAAGGAACTGGGCGCCACCGCAGGCACGGCTGGCAGCTACGAAACCCAGGCGATCGCCGACGTGCGTGCCGGCATCAAAGACAATGAGAAGCTCAAAACCGCGTCCGACAAGGTGTCCGCGGCGATGACCGCGTTGGCGGACGCCAGCGAGCACACCGGACAGGCCAGCGCATTCCACCAGATCGTGCTGCGATTCGCCGACCAGCTGGATTCGGATGACGACACGTCCGAATCGGGCGCTGCCGATGACGCTTCTGTGCTGGACACGTTGCGTTCCGCCTCCGCCAGCCAATCGTTGTGCGCGAAAGCCGAGAAACGGCGGTCCCGTGCGCAACGCAAGGCCGAACGCGCGCAGGCGAAGAACAACACCGCCGATTCGACCAGCTTGGTCGATGACAAGAACGCCATCAGCATGGATGATGTGATGAGCTACGCGGGCGGACTACGCCCGTCGTTCGGCGCCGCAGCGGACACCACGTCGAAGAATGTGGCGAAAGTCGGGGGAGTGGACGGCTCTTCGAAGAACAGCGGTGGCGATTCGTCCGACGGTTCGGCGGATTCGTCCGCCAGCTCGCTACCAATTACCGGCTATGGCTTGGCGAAAACCGGTTTCACGCCGGATAATGGCGATTTGATTGACGAGACGGTCGAATTGGCCGCCGCTGCGGAAGTTTTCGACGATGCGCTGCAGGCCGGATTGGGTGGGAACGGTTCCGGAAATTCGTCCGCTGGCCCGCAGTACCTCCTGTCCGTTCCGGTGCTGTAGAGCACGCGGTTTGTGCGATGCGCTAAATCCGATAGTGCTCCGTCACTTACGTGGTGCGTTTCGGGGTTTTTGATTGCGATTTCCGCCTCCGCTTGTGCATTCGTTGAGATTACGCCCATAAAAACCATTTTTCGCGTACGGGTTTGTGCGCAGGGGCAGGAATGTACGCTGAGAACAGCCGAGAACGGGATAAGGACGGTTCTATGCGCGCACGTCTTGCGATTTAGGGCGATTCTGCACGGACGTGAGCAAAAGGGGATATGATTTCGACCGTTTTGCCTGCGATTTATACCCCTTTTCGCTCACGAAAGCATTTTTCCCGCGATTTTGACTGAATATGAGCAAAAGGGGGCACGGTTAGTTGCAGACAGTGACGGGATATACAAGGGGCCTCTCCTTCATGCAAAGGAAAGGCCCCTCGTATGTGGGTGAAGTGAGCGGCTGCGCTACAAAAGCCGCTGGCGGCTCACCTCAGAGACTCACTTCTTCGGTTTCTTGGCCGGCGGTTCGCCTAGCTCGCTTTCGGCGACCGTCACATCGGCGGCCTCGTCCTCACCCTCGGCGGCAGCCGGTGCGGTGAAGGCGATCGGTCCGGTCACGCGACCAGCTTCGGCGATATCGCCCAGCGCGGCCTCGATGGACCCGCGCACATCGTCGGCAACGGCAAGCGTCACAGACAAGATCGGGGTCTTCATCGAAACCTTGGCCTTCGACTTGATGCCACGCAGCGCGGCCAGAGCCTCACCGGCATGAGCAAGCAGATCGGCGGATGCGTCGCCGGCGGCGGCCGCGTACACGTCGGCCACAGGCCATGCGGCGCGGTGCACGGAGCCCTCGCCCTCATGCATCCAGCTCCACACCTCTTCGGTGGCATACGGCAGGTACGGGGCCAGCAGGCGCGCGAACGCATCAAGACCCAGGCCCAGCGTGGTGCGTGCGGACTTCACCGCGGCCTCGCTCGGCACGTTGCCGGTGGAATCGGCGGTGCCGTAGGCGCGGTTCTTGACCAGCTCGATGTAGTCGTCGCAGAACTGCCAGAAGTAGTTCTCGATGACTTCCAGAGCCTTGGAATGCTCGAAGTTGTTGAGATCGTCGGTGGCTTCGCGGAC
>USMA01000126.1 GCA_900555765.1 uncultured Collinsella sp. | reverse complement strand
TGTCGATATCACCAACTACGTGATGATGCTCACCGGTCAGCCGCTGCACGCCGTTGACCTGGACACCTTTGCCGAGCGCGAGGGCCGCCGTCGCGGGGTGGTCCGCGCCGCCCAGCAGGATGAGAAGTTCACGACGCTCGACGGCGAGGAGCGCACGCTCGACGCCGGCATGGGCCTTATCACCGACGGCGAGCGTCCCGTGGCACTGGCTGGCGTTATGGGCGGCATGGATTCCGAGATCGAGGACGATACCGTCGATGTGATGGTCGAGAGCGCCTGCTTCAACGCCGGTCGCACCTCGCACACCAGCCGCGACCTGTCGCTGATCTCCGACGCCTCCATCCGCTTTGAGCGCCAGGTCGACGAGACCGGCTGCGTGGACGTCGCCAACGTTACCTGCGCACTCATCGAGGAGATTGCCGGCGGCGAGGTTGCTCCCGGCTATGTCGACGTTTTCCCTGCGCCCAAGACTATCGACAGCATCAAGCTGCGCCTGGCCCGCGTGCATGCCATTTGCGGTGCCGACATCGAGCCCGACTTTATCGAGCGTTCGCTCACCCGTCTGGGCTGCACCGTCGAGCGCGACGGCGAGGACTTCATGGTCACCCCGCCGAGCTTCCGTCCCGACCTGCCGCGTGAGATCGACCTGATCGAGGAGGTCCTGCGCCTGTGGGGCATGGGCCGCGTGACGGCGACCATCCCGGCTGCCAAAAACCACATCGGCGGCCTGACCCGCGAGCAGAAGCTCACCCGTAAGGTCGGCGAGATCCTGCGCGCCTGCGGCCTCAACGAGACCACGACTTTCGGCTTTGCCGCCCCGGGCGACCTGGAGAAAATCGGTATGTCCACCGAGGGTCGCGGTTGCCCCGTGGAGCTCATGAACCCGCTGGTAGCCGAGCAGACCGAGATGCGTCGTTCGCTGTTGCCGGGCCTGCTGCAGTCCGTGGCCTACAACGAGGCGCACGGTACGCCCAATGTGCACCTGTACGAGGTCGGCAGCCTGTTCCACGGTCGCGAGAACGCCAGCCTGCCCAAGGAGACCAAGTCCGTGGCGGGTGTGCTCTCGGGCCAGTGGAGCGAGCAGTCCTGGAACATGAAGTACCGCAAGCTGCGTTTCTTCTTTGGCAAGGGCATTGTCGAGGAGCTGCTCGCCCAGCTGCGCATCGAGAAGGTTCGCTTCCGTCCCGTCGAGGGCGAGGGCTACGCTTTCTTGCAGCCGGGTCGTGCGGCCGAGGTTCTGTCCGGCGGCACCGTACTGGGCTGGGTCGGCGAGATTCACCCCGAGGCGCGCGAGGCGATGGGCATCGATGAGGTCGTCGTTGCCTTTGAGCTCGATCTGGACAAGCTGATCAAGGGCGCCCGCAATCAGGAGAACTACCGCGAGTTCTCGCAGTACCCGGCTGTTGAGCACGACCTTGCTATCGTGGTCGACAATGCTGTGACCTGCGAGGATCTTGAGCGCCGCATTACCAGCGCCGGCGGCAAGCTGCTCGAGGGCGTGCGCCTGTTCGACGTCTACCGCGATCCCATCCGCATCGGAGCGGGCAAGAAGTCCGTGGCCTTTGCGCTTACGTATCGCTCCGACGACCACACGCTCACCAGCGAAGAGGTCGAGAAGGCGCACCAGAAGATCGTCACCAAGGTATGCAAGGGCGTAAACGGCGAGGTCCGCGGCTAGGATTTGCGCTGGGGTATGGGTCAGCGGTGGTTGCCGCCGAGTCTTACGTGCCCGCTATGCTCGATATAAGGCACTGTTGAGCCTTCATATATGACACGCGCATTACATAACGGCGTGCTGCTTTGTCGGCAGTGCGCCGTTTTGCTATGATATCCCGCGGCGTGTTACGAATCTGACAATGCGTAACACTGACAAGGTGATTTAAGCGGCGTTGCAATTTCGTGCGATGATAACCGGGAGGCGTACATGCACATTCCAGATAATTATCTGTCCCCGCAGACCGATGCCGTCATGGCGGTGGCAATGGTGCCCGTTTGGGTCCATTGCATCAAGAAAGTACGCGCCACGCTCGATCGCGAGCACATGGCCTTTCTGGGTATTTGCGCCGCATTTTCCTTCTTGCTCATGATGTTCAACGTGCCGCTGCCCGGCGGCACCACGGGTCACGCCGTCGGCGGCGCACTCATCGCGCTGCTGCTGGGCCCCGAGGCTGCGGCTATCGCTGTCTCGGTCGCGCTGGCGCTACAGGCGCTGCTGTTTGGCGACGGCGGCATCCTGTCCTTTGGCGCCAACTGCTTTAACATGGCCTTCGTGCTGCCGTTTGCCGCTGCTATCGTGTTCCGTGCGCTCAACAGCCGCTTGCACGACAAGAGCTGGGGCACCTCGGTTTCGGCCATCGTAAGCGGATGGGTCGGTCTGTGCCTGGCGGCCCTGTGCGCGGCAATCGAGTTTGGTATTCAGCCGATGCTCTTTACCAACGCTTCGGGCGCTCCGCTGTACTGCCCCTTCCCGCTGTCCATTGCCATCCCTGCCATGATGATCCCGCATATGCTGGTTGCCGGCGTGGTCGAGGGCGTGGCGACGGCCGCCATCTACGGTTTCATTAAGAAGACGGCGCCGACCGTTATCGTCGGGCCCGAGGCCGTCGATGGCCAGCTTGCTGCCGAGGGCGCTGCTGCCAAGAAGACCTCGCTGGTCCCCACGCTTATCCTGGTTGCCGTGCTTGTCGTGGCCACGCCGCTGGGCCTGCTGGCCACGGGTGACGCCTGGGGTGAGTGGGACGCCGAGGGCGCCGCGACCGCCGTTCAGGAGGCTGGCGACGACAGCCTGCAGACTTCAGTCGGCCTCGATACCCCGACCTTTGCCGATGCCCTGCCCACGGGCGATTATTTGCAGGCCTATTCCGAGGAACAAGGTCTTGGCTTTGCCGGCCAGGCCGCGATGTATATTCTTTCGGGTGTGATTGGCGTGGCGGTGCTCACCATCGTATTCCGCCTGGTCTCGCTGACGGTCAAGGAAAGCGGTGCTCATGGCAAGAGCCGAGCTGCCTAGCTGGCTTGCGGCCGAGGAGCGATACGAGCCCGCGGGGGCTCGGCATCGTGTGATGCAAAAGAATGTCCTGTACCTGGCGAGCCTGCTTGAGCGGGTTCGCCTGGGTGGAGGCGTACACGAGGGCGGGTCGATGGTCGACCGCGCCCTTTCTTGCGTTTCGGCTCCGGTGCGTCTGGTGGGGATGTTCGTTTGCGTCCTGTGCGTGTGTCTGACGCAGAGTCCGCTGTACCTCATGTTGATGGCGGCAAACGCGCTGGTGCTCGTTGCCGTGCGCCCCATACGCGGGCTGCGGGCAACCTTTGTACCAGCACTTGGCGCTGCGGGGCTCGCGGCGGTTCTGGCGCTGGCCGCCTTGCTGCTGGACGCTTCTGCCGCGGGCGCCATGCTCAAGATCGCGCTCAAGACGTTTATTAATGTGTCGCTGGTGCTGGGCGTTTCGTGGACCCTCACGTGGAGTCGCATGTCGGCGGCGCTCAAGATGCTGCATCTACCCGACGAAGTTATCTTTACGTTTGATATGGCGCTCAAGCACATCGAGGTACTGGGTCGCACGGCGCACAATCTGTGCGAATCGGTCATGCTGCGCAGCGTTGGCCGTGCGCCTGAGGGATTTTCGCGTACCGATTCGATCGCGGGTATCATGGGCATGACCTTTATCAAGGCGATGGAATGCAGCCGCGCGATGGACGAGGCCATGCTGTGCCGCGGCTTTGCCGGCGTGTATCCGGCGCCCGCGCGGAGCGGCTTTGGCTGGCGCGATGCCGTTTACGCGGCCGTTGTGGTGCTGCTCGCCATGTTGTGCGCGGTGCTGTAGCGCGGGCGGCCGAGCCGTCGATGTGAGTAGGGAAGGGCGACGTTTTGGCAAACGATACGAATGACGCGATGGGCGCGAGCGGTGCTGCTGGCGCCGAGACAACGCCGCTCATCGAGCTGCGCGACGTGGTGTTTTCCTATGCGGGCCATACGGTTGTCGATGGTGTGTCGCTGCAGGTCGATCGTGGTGAACTCGTTGCCTTGCTCGGTCCCAACGGCTGCGGCAAGACGACGATCATGCGCCTTATCAACGGCCTTGAACTCCCGGACGCAGGGGCATACCTGTTTGACGGGCACGCGATCGATGCGGCGTTTCTATAGGATTCCGCGGCCGCTCAGCGGTTTCATCAGCGCGTGGGCTTTGTGTTCCAGAATGCCGATGCGCAGCTCTTTTGCGCCACGGTCGGCGAGGAGGTCGCGTTTGGCCCCGCGCAGATGGGGCTGCCGGCAGACGAGCTCGAGCGCCGCGTGCGCGATGCCATGGGGCTGTTCCAGGTTGCCGACCTTGCCGACGCCTCTCCCTATCAGCTCTCGGGCGGGCAAAAGAAGCGCGTTGCGCTGGCCGCCGTCGTGTCGATGAACCCGGATATCTTGGTCCTCGACGAGCCTACCAATGGGCTCGACGAGGATTCATGCGACATCGTGGTCAACTTCTTGCTGGCCTACGTCGCGGCGGGTAAGACGGTCTTGATGAGCACGCATCACCAGGATTTGGTGCGACGCCTGGATGCCCGTGCAATTTATATCGATCGATATCACCATGTGGTCGAGGCGCCTT
>USMA01000125.1 GCA_900555765.1 uncultured Collinsella sp. | reverse complement strand
GTTTACAGGTTTTATCAAATCAATCCCGGTTTCTTTGGAAGAAGCGGCAATGATCGATGGTTGTTCTATTATGAAAATCTACTTTAATGTCGTGCTTCCTGTGATACGTCCTACCGTCATGACAGTTGCGATCCTGAATGCCATGTGGATCTGGCACGCCTATCTGCTACCTTATCTGGTGATCGGCCTGAGTACTAATTACAAGCCCATACCGGTTGTAGTACAATACCTGGTAGGTTCTTACGGTGCAAAGGATCTGGGTGCCATGATGGCACTGTTGGTATTGTCTGTTATCCCTATCATCGTCTTCTATCTGACCTGTCAGAAGTACATCATCGACGGCGTGGTGGCAGGTGCCGTCAAGGGCTGATGCCGTAACTGTTTTGCAAGTTTCTGCGGCGCCCCTCAGCGCGGCGCCGCATATCGAAAGGTAGAGACATGGCCGAGATCGTTCTCAAACATGTTCAGAAGGTGTATCCCAACAACGAGTCAAAAAAGAAGGGCTTCTTTGGCAAAAAGAAGAAGACCGAGGAGAAGAAGCACAACCTCAAGGTTACCGAGGACGGTGTGCTCGCTGTAGAGGACTTCAACCTCACCGTTCACGACCAGGAGTTCGTCGTCCTCGTTGGCCCCTCTGGCTGCGGTAAGTCCACGACGATGCGCATGGTCGCCGGCCTGGAGGACATTACCTCGGGCGATGTGCTCATCGACGGCAAGCGTGTCAACGACGTGGCGCCCAAGGACCGCGACATCGCCATGGTGTTCCAGAGCTACGCTCTGTACCCCAATATGACGGTGTACGAGAACATGGCATTTACGCTCGAGCTCAAGAAGGTTCCCAAGGACGAGATCGACCGCAAGGTTCGCTCTGCTGCCGAGATTCTGGGCATTACCGAGTACCTCGACCGTAAGCCCAAGGCGCTCTCCGGCGGCCAGCGCCAGCGTGTCGCTATCGGCCGCGCCATCGTGCGTGACCCCAAGGTCTTCCTGATGGACGAGCCGCTGTCCAACCTGGACGCCAAGCTTCGTAACCAGATGCGTGCCGAGCTCATTAAGCTGCGCCACGAGATCAAAGGTACGTTCATTTATGTTACTCACGACCAGACCGAGGCTATGACCCTCGGTGACCGTATCGTGGTCATGAAGGACGGCGTTGTCCAGCAGATCGCCACGCCGCAGGAGGTCTTCAACCATCCCGCGAACATCTTCGTCGCCGGCTTCATCGGCGTGCCGCAGATGAACTTCTTCGATGCCCAGCTGGTGCGCTCGGGCAACGGCTTTACCGTCAAGACCGAGGATATGAACGTGGCGCTCGCCCCCGAGACTTGCGCTCAGCTTGCCCTCAACTGGGACGGCGGCGACGTGAAGGAGATTACGGCCGGCGTGCGTCCCGAGCAGATCCTGCTTGCCGACAAGGGCGAGGAGGGCGCGCTCCAGGGTACCGTCGAGGTGACCGAGCTCATGGGCTCGACCGAGCATGTCCACGTGACCGCTCCCGACGGCCAGTTTGTCCTGATTATCCCCGTCGTCGACCTCGAGGCCAAGGGCGCGCTCAAGGCTGGCGACACCATCTGGTTCAAGTTCGAGAAGAACGCGACCCACCTCTTCGATAAGGTCTCTGGCAAGAACCTTATCTAGGCCCGGTGCATCCAGGCCCTCCCTTTGGGCGGCTGCGGTATTGCCATCCTTTTGCCGCGGTCACATATAAGGCTCCCCTCCCGTCCACTGGGCGAGAGGGGAGCCTTTCTTTGTGTTGGGGCTGTCTGACCGGTCGTTTGTCTCGATCTGTAACGGGTAGGGCCGATTTCGGACGTTAGATGTTACAGATTGAGATAAACCCAAGGGGAGGGGCCGGTATGTCTCAATCTGTAACAGCTGGGACCGTTTTGGTTGAGTAGTTGTTATGGATCGAGATTGTTTGGTCGAGTCGGGTCACAGGGTAACGTGCGGGCACAAAAAACGGAGCCGTGTCGCCACGACTCCGTTTCTCAAGAGGATGGGTAAGGGAAGCGAAATTAGTTCAGGTGCCAGATCTCGTCGTTGTACTGGGAGATGGTGCGGTCGGACGAGAAGGTGCCGGCGTTGGCGATATTGATGAGCGCCTTGCGCATCCAGGCGTCCTGGTCCTCGTAGTCGGCCAGCACGCGCTCCTTGGTCTGGATGTACTCCTCAATGTCGAGCAGGGCCATAAACCAGTCCTTGCCCTTAATGTCATCGTGCAGGCGCTGCAAGCGCTCGGCATTGCCGGTCGCCATAAAGGCCGGGTTGGTGATGAAGTCCACCAGCAGTTTAATGCCGGGCTTGCGGTAGAGCGCACCGGCGTTGTAGGTGCCGTCGGCGTAGAGCTGCTCGACCTGTTTGGACGAGGCACCAAAGGTATAGATGTTCTCGTCGCCCACGAGCTCGGCAATCTCCACGTTGGCACCGTCGAGCGTGCACAGGGTTAGGGCGCCGTTGAGCATGAACTTCATGTTGGAGGTGCCGCTCGCCTCCTTGGAGGCCAGGCTGATCTGCTCGGAGATGTCAGCGGCGGGGATCACGCGCTCGGCGGCGGTGACGTTGTAGTTCTCGATCATGACAACCTGCAGGTAGGGAGCCACGTCGGGGTCGTTTGCAATCCACTGCGACAGCGTCAAGATCAGATGGATGATGTCCTGCGCGATAGTGTAGGCAGGCGCCGCCTTGCCGCCAAAGATGATGGTGACGGGATGCTTAGGTCTGTTGCCGTTCTTGATATCGAGGTACTTCCAGATGATGTAGAGCGCGAGCATCTGCTGGCGCTTGTACTCGTGGATGCGCTTGACCTGGACGTCGATGATGGCGTTGGAGGGAATGGTCACGCCCTGCTCGAGCGCCATGAACTGACGCATGATGGCCTTGGCCTCGACCTTGGTGGCGGCCAGGCGCTCAAGAACATCTTTGTCGTCAACGAACTTGGCGAGTTTGCTCAAATCGCCGGTACTGCGCCAGTCGGTGCCGATCACATCGTCGAGCAGGCTGGCGAGCGCGGGGTTGGCTCCATGGATCCAGCGGCGGAAGGTGATGCCGTTGGTCTTGTTGGAGAACTTTTCGGGATAGATCTCGTAGAACGGATGAAGCTCGGTGTCCTCCAGGATCTTGGTGTGGAGGGCGGCTACGCCGTTGATGGAGAAGCCAAAGTGGATGTCCATGTGGGCCATGTGGACGGTATCGTGTTCGTCGATGATGGCGACGCGCGGGTCATCGTGCTCGGCCTTCGCGATTTCATCGAGCTTGACGATAATGTCGGCGATGGCAGGGGAGACCTTCCGCAGGCTGGTGAGCGGCCACTTCTCGAGCGCCTCGGCAAGAATCGTGTGGTTAGTGTAAGCGACCATGGAGCGTACGATGGTCACGGCCTCGTCAAACTCGATGCCATGCTCAGTGGTGAGCAAGCGAATGAGCTCGGGGATGACCATGGTGGGGTGTGTGTCGTTAATTTGGACCACGGCGTAATCGGCCAGATCGTGCAGGTTGCTGCCGCGCTCGACGGCCTCGTCGATCAGGAGCTGGGCGGCGTTGCTCACCATGAAGTACTCCTGATAGATGCGAAGTAGGCGGCCCTGCTCGTCGGAATCGTCGGGGTAGAGGAACAAGGTGAGGTTCTTGGCGATCTCGGTCTTGTCAAAGTCGATGGAGCTGCCGGGGACCAGGCCGTCGTCGACGCTCGCCAAGTCGAACAGGCGCAGGCGGTTTTTGGTGGGCTGGCCGTAACCGGGCACATCGATGTTGACGAGCTTAGAGGTAACGGCAAAATCGCCGAACTCGACGGTGTAGGAGCGGCCATCGTCGACTAGGATATCCTGCTCACCGAGCCACTCGTCGGGGACGGCCTTCTGCTGGTTGTCGACAAAGCGCTGACGGAACAGACCGTAGTGATAGTTGAGGCCCACGCCATCGCCGGTCAAGCCCAGCGTGGCGATGGAATCCAGGAAGCACGCGGCCAGGCGACCCAGGCCACCGTTGCCGAGCGACGGCTCGACCTCGAATTCCTCGATCTTGTTGAGGTCGTGGCCTGCGGCGGTGAGCTGGTCCTTAACCTCGTCGTAGATGCCGAGGTCGATCATGTTGTTGATGAGCAGCTTGCCGATCAAAAATTCGGCGGAAATGTAATAGAGCTTTTTCTTGCCGTTGTTGAGCGGGCAGGCAGCGGAGCGCTCCTGCACGAGTTTGACCAGCAGCTTGTAAATGCGACGGTCGTCGAGCTGCTCGAGCGAGGTGCCAAAAGACTGCTTGGCGAGTTCCATGAGGTTAATTTGGGGCATGTTTTCTCCTGTGATGGGTTGTTTCATGTCTGCAATTCATAAGAAGCCCGCGCGAGGGGATTGGGGTGGCCTCGCGCGGGAAAAGCAAGCGCGTCCGCACGGTGGGGAGGGGTCGGGCGCGGTAGCTCCTATTGAGGAAGCTCGATTTCGGCTTCCGACGGGATGCGGAAGTAGGTCTCGGTCCAGTCGGTGAGTTTGTGCTCGAGCTCGCGGGTGATGGCGCCGTCGAGCATGCGCCAGGTCCAGTTGCCGCCCAGCGTGGCAGGGGTGTTGATGCGCGCCTCGTTGCCCAAGTTGAGCAGGTCCTGCATGGTGTAGATCAAGGT
>USMA01000124.1 GCA_900555765.1 uncultured Collinsella sp. | reverse complement strand
GGGCGTCTGAACATTCTGCTCAGTCTGGGAGTTTTCCTGTGCTTCCATGCTACTCACTCCCCTTCTCGTCGTTGGTGACGGGAATAAAGCCCGCCTCGCGAATCTGCTTGTCCATCTTTTCGGACGTCACATAGTCGATGTAATCCTGCGCCTGCTGCGAAGGCGCACCCTTCACAAAGAAGTAAAGGTCACGCGAGATGGGATAACCGCCACTCGCGACCGTCTTCTCGGACGCCTCAACATGATTGACCGAGACGGCCTTGACCGAGGTCTTGGCGTTGAGGCTATCGACGAAGCCCAGCGAAATGTAGCCGATGGCCCCACGCGAACGAGATACCACGTCGCGCACCTGGCCCGTACCCGAAAGAACAGCCGAGCGGCGATCGAACGGCGTGCCATCCATCACGATGGTACGGAAGGCCTCGCGCGTACCGGACGCCTCGTCTCGGTTGATGACCTGAATCCTCAGGTCCTCGCCACCGACCTCTTTCCAATTGGTAATCTTGCCGGCGTAGATATCGCGGAGCTGCTCGGTCGAGAGGTTATCGACCGGGTTATCGTCGTTCACGATGACCGCGATACCGGCGTGGGCAATTACGATGGGGGTCAGGCCCAGATCCTGTTCGTCGGCATTGAGCCCACGGGAGGAGCTGGCGATATCGGCCGTGCCGGCGCTGACGGCCTCGATGCCAGCGGAAGAACCCAAACCGGAAACGAGCACGTCGATGCCGGTCTCCTCCTTAAAGCCCTCGGCCGCAATCTCGGCGATAGGAAGGCAGGTCGTGGAGCCAGCGACGGTAATGGAAGAGGTAGAAGATCCCGAAGAACAGGCACACAGCGTAAGTGTAAGCACAGCGGCGCTCAGGACCGATACGATCTTTCTCATAGCATCACGCCGATCGCAGCATGGCGCCCACAGGTGCCGTCCTCGTTACGGTAGGAATAAAAGCGGTCGTTCTGACGCACGGTCGAAAGCTGGGTATCCACGATATCATCCGCGTCGACACCGACATCTACCAGCGCCTCGCGAATGGCAGCGGAAAGATCGAGCATGCGAGAGGTACTCGCATCGATGCAAGAGAACTCGGCGGCAAAGCGATCCATGAGTTCCTGGGATACCTCATATTCGTCACCCAAGATAAGGGGGCCGATATAGGCGGAAACGTCGCCCGCATCGCAGCCGGCAGCATCGCAAAGCGCCTGGCACGCCTTGGCAGAAATACGTGCAATCGTGCCCTTCCAACCGGAGTGCACCACGGCAAATCCGCCAGGGGCCACCAGCACCACGGGAACGCAGTCGGCAAAGCAGAGCAGCACGGGCACGTTATGCGCCGTACAGACGATGGCATCGCAGCCCGCGGCAATCTGCTCGCGGACGTCCTCAAGGTCATCGGCGCCATTCGAGGTCACCGCAACGATATGGTCACCATGGACCTGATTGGGAACGAGCAGGTTGTGCTCGCACTCCGCGGCACCCATAGCCTCGAGTGCGCGGCGACGATTTTCTTGAACAGCAAAGGGATCATCGCCAACATGCGAGCCCAAGTTGAGTGAGGAGTACGCATCTTCGGAAACGCCACCGGCGCGCTCGGTGAAGGCAAAGCGAACATCGGATGTCGCGCCCTCCACCAACGTAACTCCATCATGGTCGACACGCGAAACTTTGTCCGCACGTGCTGCCATACTAAAGCCTCCTAATAACACAAGTACCGCGGCATCGCCGCTACAGCCCGCGTTTATACGGCTGTCATACTTCTCTAAAAGGATACCTGCTGCGCTGGAGGCAATCGTAAAGGGAACGTAAAGAGATTGGAGGTTCTAGTTTACAAAGTCGAAATAAAAAGGGCGCGTCCATACGGACACGCCCCTGTGCACAACAATGCAAAGAACGACTTAGAAGCTACCGCGCTTCAGGAAGTCGGGAAGCTCGAACTGATCGTTGCCGAAGTTAGGAAGCTCGGTGCCACCGACGTTGCGGGTCGGAGCGGCCTGAGCCGGGCTGGTGGCCGGAGCGGTGCGCTGCGGCTCAGCGGAGGCAGCGGCCTTGCTCTGAGACTGCTGAGCAGCAAAGAGCTCGTCCTGACGGTTAACGTTGGAGTCGGAGAAGCCCGTAGCGATGACGGTGATACGCACCTGATCGCCCAGGGACTCGTCGACAACGGTACCGAAGATGATGTTGGCCTCGGGGTCGACGGCGTTGGCGACAACGTCGGCGGCGTCGCTGATCTCCTGGATGCCCAGGTCCTTGGAACCGGCGATGGAGAGCAGCACGCGCGTGGCGCCATCGATGGAGCTCTCGAGCAGCGGGCTGGAGATGGCCTGCTGGGCAGCGTCGACGGCACGGGTATCCCCAGAAGAGGTACCGATACCCATCATGGCGGTACCGGCCTGCTTCATGATGGTCTTAACATCGGCGAAGTCCAGGTCGATGATACCGGGGACGGTGATGAGGTCGGTGATGCCCTGGGTGCCCTGGGAAAGGACGCCATCGGCAATCGCGAAGGCCTCGAGCATGGTGGTCTTCTTCTCGGCGATGTCGAGCAGCTTATCGTTAGGGATGACGATCATGGTGTCGACGCAATCGGAGAGGGTCTTAATGCCCTCCTCGGCGCTCTTCTTGCGCTTGCGGCCCTCGAAGGTGAAGGGCTTGGTCACGACGGCGACGGTCAGCGCACCGACCTCGTTCATCGCGATATCGGCAACGATGGGAGCAGCGCCGGTACCGGTGCCACCGCCCTCGCCGCAGGTGATGAACACCATGTCGGCGCCAGCGAGCGCCCCGGCAATGTCGTCGCGGGACTCATCGGCAGCCTTGCGGCCAACCTCGGGGTTGGCGCCGGCGCCCAGGCCGCGGGTAAGGTCGGTGCCGATGTGCACCTTGATATCGGCATCAGAGATCGCGAGTGCCTGAGCATCGGTGTTGATGGCAACAAACTCGACGCCGCGGATGCCCTCTTCGATCATTCGATTGACCGCGTTGGTACCGCCGCCGCCGACGCCGACCACCTTAATGACGGCAAGGTAGTTGTTGATCTCTGTCTCGTGCATGTCGGTCCTCCGAACAAAGGTTATAGCCATAGCATGGGTCGACCCCTGCGCACATTAACCTTCAGGTTGAAAGTAAATGCAAAGGTAAACCGTATTATGTTTGCACATTATGAACGTATCAGTCAAATAATTGACCGTGAAAACCAAACAAACCAGATAAACGGCGTGGTATGGCCCCTCAACAAAGCATCAACCAGCGCTACGAGGTCGGAGCGTTCCTAAATGTATAGTTACCCGGAGAGCGCACATTGATATACGTTACGCCCTCTACCTGCGAAAGCAGCTTGGTGACTACGCGCTCCTTCTTGACGATATCGTTCGAATCGCCCAGCGACACCTCAATGCCGTTATTGAGGTTTGCCGAGATGGCTTCGACCGAAGGCGTGGAAATATCCTTGACTTGTCCCAAGAACTCGCTCGAAAAACCACGCACATAATCCAAGCCAGCCTTAACGGCCTTGGAGCTCACTGCCTGGCCGGAAACCGGAGCGACATCCGCCGAGACATCAGTCAACAACACCGCGCCATAGTGCGTAGCGAGCGCCAGCGCGGCATCGATTCCGGTCAAGGTATTTGAGCCCTGCCCTGTCGTGATGACGTTGCCCTGGTCATCCACTTCGACCGACGTCGACAGTGGGGCGATCCAGGTGTCATCATCCCCGATGGCCCAGGCAAGGTCATCGGAACTGATATAGGCAATTGCGATGACCTTGCGCTCCATCGGCGTAATGATGAGCGTATGCGGGAACTGACGCTGGACATCCACGCCCGAGACCCACGGATTCTGCTTGAGGTCCTCGGTAATCTGGTCGGGATCGACGTTAAAAAGCGACGTTCCCTCGGGCAAATCGATCAGCTGGATAGCATCGTGCTTCGTCACATGCTCGCTGCCTTGAATCTGAATATCAGTGGCGGTAAACAATCCAGAGTTGATCACCACGATGGCAACGACGACGAGCACGGCCAAGGCGGCCAGAACGCCGCCCACGATTTTGCCTTTGCCTGCAACGACAGAAGCAGCGTCTGATGTTTTATTTACCATCGCCCCAAGTGAAGACAACGGGTTGACGTTTTTTTTACCCGAAGGCTTCTTGGCGGTAGCCGGCACCGATGTCAGCGAGCGCGGTTTCGATGCGCCCAGCGTGCGACCTGGACGCGGCGCTTTAGTTCCCGTCGAGGGCTTAGGAGTTGCCATGGGACGGGCAGGTTTGGCGCCCATAACAGGCTTTGACGTCACCGAGGGACGCGAGGACTTTTTTGCGGCCGGACGATTACCGAGCTGCGAGCCGACGACCGGACGACTGGTCTGTCGAGCATGCCCGACAGACTTAGAGCGCGCGACGGTATTGCGTTGAGGTTTGGCAGGCGCGCCGGAACGCCCTCCGGCGCGGCGGAAGGTGGGTTTCGATGCTCTAGAAGCCGAGGAATTTAACTTCCGGTCTGAGCTCGATGCCATACGCCTCCCTCACCTTTCCGTGCACATGTCTGATAACCGCGGCAACGTCATCGGCCGAGGCGGTTCCGTTATTAACGATAAAATTAGCGTGAACGGGCGAAACTTCTGCGCCGCCAATCGAAGAACACTATAATCATCGATCCTCGATAAGCTTGGCCAGATGCCGCTCCCC
>USMA01000123.1 GCA_900555765.1 uncultured Collinsella sp. | reverse complement strand
AAAGCGCCGGCGCCGCCAGCGCGTACTCGGTTTTGGACAGCGGGCTCAGCGCCATCGCACCCAGCTCGAGCGCCGTGTCCTCCAGCATGAGGCCCAGCGTGCGCGAGCGCAGACGCTCGGCATCGCCCGCCGACACGTCGCGATCGCGCACACGCGCCGCATCCGGTGCATCGCGCTCGACGGTGCGAATGTGCAAGCGCTCGGCGATTGAGCGAACAGCAGAACAGCGGGCAGCCTCGGCCTCTTCCTGCGCCGGCGTAAAGATACGGTTGCGCCCCAGCACCAGGCCAATCACATTACGCGGGCCCAGAGCGTCGACGGTCAGCGCCGCCAGCAGGGACGACGGCAAGTCGCCCTCGAGCGCCACCACAGCACGCGACGCACCGTGGGCTCGGGCGTTGTCGCGCACGGCGAGCACCAGCGCCTGCCACAGCCACTCCTCGGAACGGAACTCGGGCAGTTCGTGATCCTCCAGGGCATCGAGCATCACGCCGCGCTGAATCTCCTGAACCAGCAGGCTCTCCTCAAAACACGGCGCCTGGGCCACCACACGACCACAGTCGTCGAGCACAAACGAACCGCCGGTATACACCGACTCGTCATAAGCACCGACCGGCGCCATACAGGCAAACCACACGCTGCGCTTGGATGCGATCTTGCGGTAGGCGCCGCTGCGAACGGCGGCAATGGCGGCAGTCTCGCGGTCGGTTATGTCAAACGCATTGAATTGGAAATACGCAATGAGGTCAACACCGGTCGGCAACATCTCGAGTTCGCGGTCCAAGTCAAAAATCACGGCGATGCGCACGCCGTCCACGTCGAACACCGGCGGCGCCCAACGCGTGTCGTTGTTCTCGCCACGCTGCAGGGCAATGCTCGAACGCGCCGGCACCACATGACCGTCCTTGAGCATCATGTAGTCGAGCAGCGGCTGACCCTCAAACGAAACCGCCGCGGGCACGATGCAGATCATGTCAAGCTCCTGGATGCGCTCGGCGACACCAGTCAAGCCGGCAAGCATGTCGTGCTCAAAGTCGGCAGCGCCCACCAGGCCACCGGGCATGGCGCCCATAAAGAGCGGAGCCGGAACGCACAGCACGCGCGCCCCGCGCTCGTGGGCCAGACGAGCCTGGTCCTCGATGCGGCCGCAAATGCCCTCAATATCACCCAGGCGCATATCGATCTGTGCAAGCGCGAGCTTCATGGCTCAGCCCTTTCCGTCGTAAACCATCGAAATCGTAGTAAAAGCGCCGGCCGCATGATGCAGTCGGCGCTCGCATGTGCATATGCTAGCTATGATACCCCGAGCGGGGGCGCGCTCCTAGAACGTCGCGGACCACAGCCCGTGCAGGTTGCAGTAGGCATAGACGGTACCGGTCTTGGAACCGCCGGCAAAAAACGTCGCGGGCTTCATGCCGGGCTCAAGGTAATGGACCTCTAAGCGGCCCTCGGCCTCAAGGGCGATCCACTCAATATAGTGCTCGGGCAGGCTGGGGTGCTCGACCGAGCCAACGCGTGCGCGAATCACGTGACCGTCGCGCTCGGTCTCGACAACAGGCACGTGCTTCTCGTGCGCCGCGTCCTCAGTGTTTGCGGTCAGTTCCGTGCAACCGGCAGGGGTTGCAACGTCGTTGCCAAGGGCGGCAATGAGCTTACCGTCGGGGTCCTTAAAGAATTTCGCCATGATGTTCTCCTTTGCTGACGTGCCAATGTTCTTGATGGTTCTTATGCCCAAAGGCAGACAAACCATCCACGGCATTGCAAATGAACACATAACGGGCGGGGACGATGGGGCAGCGTGCGCTATCCGCCCTGGCGGCCCCACCCGAGCGGGTTAGCGCCCGTCGCCGCCCAGCAGCGCCAGAACATCTTCGCGGGTAAACAGCGCCGACGAGATGCCGTCGCCGCCGAGCACGCTGTTGACCAGGTCGCGCTTGGACTCCTGCATCTGCATAATGCGCTCCTCGATCGTGTCCTTGGCGATGAGCTTGTACACGGTCACGGTATGTTGCTGGCCAATACGGTGCGCGCGGTCGGGCGCCTGGTCCTGCGCTGCCACGTTCCACCACGGGTCGTAGTGGATGACCACGTCGGCCGCCGTCAGGTTAAGGCCCACGCCGCCCGCCTTGAGCGAAATCAAAAAGACCGGAACCTCGCCCGCTTGGAACTGCGCGACCATCTTGGCGCGGCTCTCCTTAGACGAAGCGCCCGTGAGCTTAAGGAAGGCGATGTCCTCCTTGGCCAAGCGCTTACCGATGATATCGAGCATACCCGTAAACTGGCTGAACAACAGGATGCGATGCCCGCCGTCGAGTGCGCCGTGCACGAGCTCCATACACGTATCGAGCTTGGCGCTCCCCGCCTTGTAATCCTCGTAGTGTAGACGCGGGTCGCAGCAGATCTGGCGCAGCTTGGTGAGCTCGGCGAGCACCTTGAGTTTGTCCTTCTTAAACTCCCCAGCCTCGCGGTGCTGCACCTGCTGGGCGATGCGGTCCTGGTTGGCCAGGTAGAGCTTGCGCTGCTCGCCGGTAAGCTGCGCCATGACGGTGTCTTCGATCTTCTCGGGCAGGTCGGCCACCACGTCTTCCTTAACACGGCGCAGCACAAACGGCGACACGAGCGCCTGCAGGCGAGCGGCGCTATCGCCCTCGGCATGCTCGACGGGGCTCTCAAAGCGCTTGGCAAACGACTCGCGCGTCCCCAAAAGGCCCGGCATCAAAAAGTCGAAGATGCTCCAGAGCTCGGACAGGCGGTTTTCGATGGGCGTGCCCGTCAGGGCAAAGCGCACGCCGGCAGGCAGGCGCTTGGCGGCGCGCGCCACCTGCGTGAGCGGATTTTTAATGTACTGTGCCTCATCGAGCACCACGCGGGCAAAATCCCGCTCGACGTACTCGTCGATATCGCGCCGCATAAGGTCATACGACGTCACGACCACGCTATGCTCGGCCACGCCGGCGATCTGCACGCGGCGTTGAGCCTTGGCGCCCACAATGGCGCACACATCGAGCGACGGGGCAAAGCGCTCCAGCTCGGCAGTCCAGTTGTACACGAGTGAGGCCGGGCATACCACGAGCGTGGGCTTGGTGTCCCCCGCCTCCACGCGCGCCAGAATATGCGCAATCATCTGGAGCGTTTTGCCCAGGCCCATGTCGTCGGCCAAGATGCCGCCAAGGCCCAGGTGTTCGAGCGAGCCGAGCCACTGGTATCCGTCGACCTGGTAGCCGCGCATCGTTGCCTTGAGCGATGCCGGCACCGTAAAGTCCATCTTGCCGAGCGTGTCCAGGCGCTCGACGGTACGGCGGAACGCAGCGTCGCGATCGGCCTCGAGCGCCGGCGTGCGTGCGAGCATGCTGTCGACGAACAGGGTGCTCGACGCGGGAAGCGACACGCCGTCGAGCAGGTCGACGGCATCGACACCCAGGTCCTCGGCAAGGCCATACGCGGCGCGCGCCCCCTCGTCCAGGCGAATGATGTCGCCGGACGTAAGGCGCGCAAACGTTTGATGGCGCTTGTACGAATCGAGATAGACGGCAAGGTCCGCGGCCGAAAGCCCGCTCGCGCCCAGCTCGACATCGAGCAGATTGCTCTTAACGGTCGCACGAACCGAGAGCTTGGGCGCGGGGCGGACCGAGATCTGGCGCAGACGGTCGCTGAGCATGATCTCACCCAGTTCGGACAGGGCAGACAGGCCCTCGGTCAGCAGGCAGAACAAGCGGGCGGCATCGCGCTCCTCAAACGCCAGGCCGCGCTCGTAGAAATCGAAGTACAGGGCCGCCGTGTCCATAACACGAAACTCTGCCACCTCGTCGCGGGGCGGCACACCGGGGCGCTGCTCTTCGAAGGGGCTGCCCGGAGCGCCCAGGCTAAAGAGATCCGCCGACCAATCGCCGTAGGTAACCGTAATTTTGCAGGTCACGAGCCCATCGTCGACGCCGATCGCCATAGCAAAGCTCGGCTCGGGTGCCACGGTATCGAGCGCGGCGGGCGCGGTGAGGTCGGTGTAGTCGCGCAAAATGGGCAGCGCCATACGGCAGAACTCACCCACCTGCTCGGCGGCAATATGGGCGGGCGTGCGGCACGGCAGCAAGCGCGACAAAAAAGGTGCGGCATGCTGAGCAAATGCAGCGTCGGTACGGCGCGCGCGGCGCGTGTCAACCAAGTAGGCGGCATCGCCCGACGCAAAGCAGTACATATCGGCGGGCAGGCGCAGGTCATAGCTACCACCAGCCGCCGGCGCGATTTTGGCGGCAAGCAGCGGTGGGCGCTTAGCGGATGCCTCGTCCTCCCCTTGCGGAGACAGCTCAACCGCCACGTCGTAGGTGCGATGCGTCGTCATCCCCCGCGACCAGGCGGGCTCAAAGGAGATGGTCTGGCCGCGCAGCAGGTCAAGCACATATACGATGCTATGCTCGGACAGCGGCAACTGACGCTCGGCAACAAAACCACTGCGGGCAAAGTCGTACGACGCCGAACGCGAGCTTGTGATGTCATCGAGATAGGCAACTGTCGTCACAACAAGGTTGAGCAGCTTTGCCGATGTTTCGTCAAAGGCCTCAGGTGAATGGACAAACGTGAGCTTCTTGCCATAGGAGAACGTGCCGCCGCGCACGTAGGCATCGGCCATGCCGTCGATGTCCTTGACCACGTAGGAGACCGATCCACAGCGAATGCGGAACTCGAGCGACCAGCTAAAGCGGTC
>USMA01000122.1 GCA_900555765.1 uncultured Collinsella sp. | reverse complement strand
TGTGTGGCGTGCGTCGCCTCGGGCATAATGGAGCGCGAGAGGAGCACGCATGAACGAGCGCATACTGGTAGTTGATGACGAGAAGGCCATCGCCGACTTGGTTGGTATCTACCTTACAAAAGAGGGCATTGATGTCCAGCTTGCCTATAGCGGGGCCGATGCTGCCAAGGCAATCTTGGAGCAGGAGTTCGATCTGGCGCTGCTGGATGTCATGCTGCCCGATATCGATGGATTTGAGCTGCTGCGTACGATCCGTTCCAGCCATACCTATCCTGTGATCATGCTGACGGCGCGCGATGCCCAGCAAGACAAGATCGGGGGCCTTTCGCTTGGTGCGGACGATTACGTGGTTAAGCCGTTTCGCCCGCTGGAGCTCATCGCGCGTGAGCACGCTCAGCTTCGCCGCTACTCCAGCTACGGTAGCCGTGCACAGGCGGTCCGTGACAGTGGACGGTTCACCGGTTCGCCTCACGCCCACCGAGTATTCAATCTTGCTGTATCTGGTCGAGCATCGCGGCAGCGTGGTGGCCGTAGAGGACCTGTTCCGCGCGGTGTGGAACGAGGACTTTATGCCCGGCTCCAACAATACGGTGATGGTGCATATTCGCCACTTGCGCGAAAAGATCGGCGACGACGCACAAAAGCCACGCTTTATCAAAAACGTCTGGGGCGTCGGCTACATCATCGAATAACGCTTTTCGCTTGTGAGGATCTTGTTATGACAAAAGACGATAGGCAAGCGTTCGAGGTGCCCGATCGGCTCTTTGAATACGTGAGGTCGGTCGTCGACAACCGCGCGCTTGCAACGGTGCTGCTCTTTTTGCTGAGCCTGCTGCTGATTGGCATCGACAACATCGTCGGAATCTTGGCGGTGCTGCTTGTCGGCTTTTTGCTGATCGATCGATTTGAGATCGTGTGCCGCTGCGTGGTGATTGGCGGCGCCGCGTGGGCCATGACGTTGGCGATTGGCGCCATGGCGCTCGGCGGCATCGAAGGGCCGGTGTTGTTCGATGCCGGCTTTGTATTCAACATGCTTGGCTTTGTGCTGGCGCTTGCCGCGTGCGTGCTGTTCTTGTGCGGCCGCGCCCTGTACTACCAGGGCTACGAGCAGGGCGAGCAGCATGCCGATTGTGTGCTGGCTGCTCGTATTCAAGATCGCCTGATCGATCACCCCGACACCTGGGACAACATCGACGGCGACTTCTTGGAGGTCGAGGGCGCCCTTAACCGCGTGCGTGACCGTGAGCGCAAGGTGCAACAGGCCTTGCGTGACGAATCTCATCGCAAGGACGATCTGGTCACGTACTTGGCACATGACCTACGCACCCCGCTTGCCAGTGTGGTGGGCTATCTTTCGCTGCTGCAAGAGGCTCCCGAGCTGCCGGTTGAGCAACGTGCGCACTTTACGGGCGTGGCTCTCGACAAGGCGCACCGGCTCGATGCGCTCATCGAAGAGTTCTTCGATATCACGCGCTTTGACTTCCACGATATCGTGCTCACGCGCGGCTATGTTGATCTGTGGTTGCTGCTGGCTCAGGTGGCTGACGAGTTCTATCCCATCCTCAACGAGCAGCATAAGGAAGCCCAAGTTGATATTCGCGAGGACCTGACGGTGCTCGTGGATGGCGACAAGATGGCCCGCGTGTTCAACAACATCATGAAAAACGCCGTCGCCTATAGCTATGAGGGCTCGACTATCACGATTGAGGCCAGGCGCCAAGACGACGGCGGCGTGCGCGTGCGCTTTATTAATCAGGGCGATCCCATCCCTGCGGCTAAGCTCAAGGTGATCTTTGAGAAGTTCTATCGCCTGGATGCGGCGCGTGCGACCAATCGCGGTGGTGCCGGTCTGGGCCTTGCTATTGCCAAGGAGATCATCACGGCACACGGCGGTACCGTTGCATGTGAATCGACGCCCGAACACACGATATTCACCATCGAGCTGCCCGCCGCATAGCCAGCGTGCCCTTACAAACACTTGACAATGTGCTCACGTGCGTATGAGCCACGATTCCTACTATCGATACTGCTGAATTGATATCGATATGGAGGTATGCGGTATGACGGCTGCTGCGGCGATGGAGCCTACAGAGCTTGAGGAGCTCATGGAGGCGCAGGCTGAGGCCGCGCACGAGCGCGAGGTTGGGGATGCGACTCGCCCCACGGCAGAGGATCTTGCCGCCTCGCCGACGCGCATCGACGTCGAGGGCCTCGACCTGTTCTATGGCGACCATCATGCGCTCAAGGACGTGAATATCAAGATCCGCGACAAGCAGATCACCTCGTTTATCGGGCCTTCGGGCTGCGGAAAGTCCACGTTGCTGCGCTGCTTTAACCGCATGAACGATAGCATCAAGGATTGCCGCATCGAGGGCAAGATTGCGCTCGATGGTCAAGATATCCTGGGCGATTACGACATCTGCCGTTTGCGCCAGCGCGTGGGCATGGTGTTCCAGCGCCCCAACCCGTTTCCCATGAGCATCTATGACAACGTCGCCTACGGTCCGCGCGGTATGGGTGTGCGCGATCGCGCCGTGCTCGATGAGCTGGTCGAGGACTCCCTTCGTCGCGCTGCGCTATGGGATGAGGTCAAGGACAAGCTCAACGAGTCGGGCCTGGGTCTTTCGGGTGGACAGCAGCAGCGCCTGTGCATCGCCCGCGCACTTGCCGTGCAGCCCGACATTCTGCTGATGGACGAGCCGACCTCGGCACTCGACCCTGTGTCGACGCTGGTGGTGGAGCAGCTGGCCTGCGAGCTCAAAGAGACCTGTACGCTCGTGGTCGTTACGCACAATATGCAGCAGGCGGCGCGTATCTCCGACTCGGTCGCGTTTTTCTTGCTGGGTGAGTTGGTGGAACACGCGCCCACCGCGCAACTCTTCAAGAATCCGACCGATCCGCGCACGGCGGATTATTTGACGGGACGTTTTGGCTGATACCATCTAGTAAAGGTACCTTTAGGGTTAAGATGCGGTCATGCCGGCCGCAAAGGGGTTCAACATGATCTATTACGTCGAGGACGATGACAACATCAGGGATTTGACGGTCTATGCACTGCGCAAGCAGGGGATCGAGGCCGAGGGCTTTTCGTGCGACGGCGAGTTTAAGGCCGCCGTGGCGCGACGGGTACCCGATGCTGTGCTGCTCGATATCATGCTGCCCGATACCGATGGCTTGGCGATTATGCGTCGCCTGCGTGCCGATCGCCTGACGGCGACGGTGCCCATCATGATGCTTACCGCCAAGGATACCGAGCTCGACAAGGTGATGGCGCTCGATGGCGGTGCCGACGATTACCTGACTAAGCCGTTTTCGCTCATGGAGCTTGCGAGCCGCTGCCGCGCACTGCTGCGTCGCGGCGGCATGGTCAAGCAGGCGAGCGATGTGCTCAGCGTGGGCGACATCGTGCTCTCGCCCAGCCATCGCGAGGTGACCGTTGCCGGCGAGCCGCTTAAGCTCACTCTGCGCGAGTTCGACTTGCTCGAGTACCTCATGCGCAAGCCCGGCGTGGTTTTTACCCGCGAGTCGTTGCTGCAGAGCGTATGGGGCTGGGACTTCGACGGCGGTTCGCGCACCGTTGACGTACACGTGCAGACGCTTCGCCAAAAACTGGGCGAGCATGCCGGCGCCATCGAGACCGTGCGCGGCGTCGGCTACCGGCTGGAGGTGCCGAATGAAGCGTAACGGAAGCTATCTGCGGCAGTACCTGCCGTGGCTGGGGCTGCTGCTGGGCGTGGACGCGCTCGCGGCGCTGCTGCTGTGGCTGGCGGACGCAAGGGCCTTTGCCGCCACCGCCGGCGTGATCGTGCTGGCGACGGTGTTTCTGTTCGCCTGTGTGTGCACCGTGCTCTGCGCGCGGGCAAAACGGCGGGAGCAAGCCTTCACGGCCTTTCTGGCCACACCGGACGCGGCACACGAACAGGCACTGTGCCGCCTACTCTCCCCCGCCGAATCACAAAGCGTTCACCTGCTCGGCGAAACGCTGCGCGCGCAGCAGCAGACCATCGCACAATTGCAAACGCAGATGGACGACTACGAGGATTACGTGGAGCTCTGGGCGCACGAAGTGAAAACGCCGCTGGCGCTGCTGACGCTCGTGCTCGACAATCGGCGCGACACGCTGCCGGAGGCGGTCGGCTTCAAGCTCGACTACGCACGCAACCGGATGCAGGCGTTCATCGACCAGATGCTCTACTATGCGCGCCTGCGCGGCGCGCGGCGCGACTATCGGTTCGAGCGCCTGACACTGCGCAGCTGCATCGACGAGGTGCTCGACGATTACCGTCCGCTGCTCGAGGAAAAGCACATTCGTATCGAGCGGCAGCTTGCGGACGAGACCGTTTTCACCGACCGGCGCGGGCTGTGTTTCCTGCTCGGTCAACTCGTGAGCAACAGCGTGAAATACACGGGCGATGCGCCGGTACTCACGTTTTCGCTCACGTGCAACACGGCCGAGACCGTCCTCACCGTCCGTGACAACGGGCCGGGCGTGCGCGCATGCGACCTGCCGTATGTGTTTGAAAAGGGCTTCACCGGTGACTCCGGCCACGAGAAGAACAAGGCCACCGGCATGGGGCTCTACCTCGCGCGCGAGATCGCAAAGGAACTCGGGCTCACGCTCAGCGCCGCGTCCGACTGGGGCGCAGGCTTTGCGGTGTGCATCTCCTTCCCCGTCGTAACGGAATAGCATCGGAATCCAGGAGCAAAGACACCGCAGCTGCGGCGTCTTTGCT
>USMA01000121.1 GCA_900555765.1 uncultured Collinsella sp. | reverse complement strand
TCAGTCCCTATTTCACCGCAACTTTGGAAAGGCACTTTAGCTATTGGGGACGCACCGAGCACTGGGGTATCATGGCTTGGTTGCTATAACTTGCATTTTCGCGCCTTGTAGGAAGGGACTGCGCCCATGGCTGTTGAGCCCGCTCAACATAGCTTTATCACGCTCGAGGGCGTCGATGGCGCCGGCAAGTCCACGCAGGCGCGCCTGCTGGCCCGCGCGCTCGACCTCGCTGGCTATCAGGTCGTAACTCTGCGCGAGCCGGGCGGCGCCGCCAGCAGCGAAAAGATCCGCGCTCTGCTGCTCGACCCCGCCAATACGGCGATGGGCGACACCTGCGAGCTGCTGCTCTACGAGGCCGCGCGCGCTCAGTTGGTACACGAAGTCATCGCGCCTGCCCTCGCTGCCGGCAAGGTGGTCCTGTGCGACCGTTTCTACGATTCCACGACCTGCTATCAGGCGTTTGCCGATGGCCTCGACCGTCAGATTGTGCGCGATGCCAACAACCTGGCTGTCGCCGGTACGCATCCGGCGCTCACGCTCGTCTATCACATCACGCCCGAGCAGGCGGCGCTGCGCATGGCCGCCCGTGGTGCGGCAGACCGCATGGAGGCCAAGGGCATGGCCTTCCAGGAGCGTGTCTACCAGGGATTTTGCGCAATTGCTGCCGAGGAGCCAGACCGCGTAAAGCTCATCGACGCCACTGCGTCGATCGCAGACGTCTTCACGCAAACGGTCGAGCTGGTTCGCGCGTACGGTCTCGACATTCCCCAAGATGCCGTCGTCGCCGCGCTTGCCCAGGAGGCTGAGTAACATGGCCCCCGCGCAGACAAGCCTGCTGGCCAAGCTCGACACCCAACAGCGTGTGCGCGACTTTTTGACCAACGCCATCGCAAGCGGCCGCGCATCGCACGCCTACCTGTTCTTGGGCGCGCCCGGCGCCGGTAAGCTCGACGCCGCATGGGCGCTTGCCCAGGCATTCCTGTGCGAGCAGGACGGCTGTGGTTCGTGCGACAGCTGCGTACGCGTCGCCCGCCACACGCACCCCGACGTGCACTATTACACCCCCGAAAGCGCTACGGGTTACCTCATCGCACAGACCCGCGCGCTGCTCGACGACGTGCCCTTGGCGCCCATCCGCGCCAAGGCCAAGGTCTACATCATCGACCGCGCCGAGCAGCTGCGCGCCAACACCGCCAACGCACTACTCAAAACACTCGAGGAGCCGCCCGAGGGCGTTATGTTTATCTTGCTGGGCACCTCGGCCGACGTGATGCTGCCCACCATCGTGAGCCGCTGCCAGTGCGTACCGTTTCGGCTGGTGTCGCCCACTGTGGCCGCGCAGGCCGTGAGCCGCGCCACAGGCCAGGATCCCGCACGCTGCCGCATGGCCGTCGCTGTGGCGGGAAGCCCTACGCGTGGTATCGAGTTCCTCAAGAGCGCCGAGCGCCAGGACGCCCGTCGCCAGATGGTCCGTGCCATCGACTCGCTCATCGCCGCCGACGAGGCCGATGTGCTCAGTCGCGCCAAGTCGCTCATCGTCGCCGTCAAGGCACCGCTCGCCGAGGTCAAGTCCACGCAGGAAAAGGTGCTCGAGCAAAATGCCGACTACCTGTCGCGTGGAGCATTGAAGCAGCTTGAGGACCGCAACAAGCGCGAACTCAACGCGCGCGAGCGTTCGGGTATCATGGAAGCGCTGGCGAGCGCGCGGACGCTCATGCGCGACGTGCTGCTGACGCTTCAGGATGAGGCGGCAGACGTTGTGAACGAGGACGTGCGCGACACGATCGGGCGGCTTGCCGCGGCGATGAATGTTGCGGGTGCCACCCAGGCGCTCGAGGCGGTTGCCACCGCTGAGCGCAACATCGCCAGAAACGTTACTCCCCAGCTGGCCATCGAGGTCATGCTGTTCGATATCAGGAAGGCACTGAAATGCCGTTAGTCGTACCCGTTAAGTTTACCTACGCCTCGCGCGACCTGTGGTTCGACCCACAGGATCTGGATATCCTCGAGGCCGATTATGCTATCTGCTCCACCGAGCGCGGAACCGAGATCGGCCTGGTCACGGCCGATCCCTTCGAGGTGCCGCTCGACGAAATCGGTCAGCCGCTCAAGCCCGTGTTGCGCGTAGCGAGCGACATCGACCTGCAGCTTGCTGATGACCTGGCCATCCAGGGTGACGAGGCCATGGTCGACTTCCGCCGTCTGGTCAAGGAACTCGATCTCGAGATGAAGCCGGTCGGCGTCGAGTATCTGTTTGGCGGCGAGAAGGCTGTGTTCTACTTTGCTGCCGAGGAGCGCGTCGATTTCCGTCAGCTCGTCAAGGACCTGTCCTCGACGCTGCACATTCGCGTCGACATGCGCCAGATCGGCGTGCGTGACGAGACCCGCCTGGTGGGCGGCTATGCCCAGTGCGGCCAGGAGCTCTGCTGCACGCGCTTTGGCGGACAGTTTGAGCCGGTTTCGATCCGCATGGCAAAAGAGCAGGACCTGCCGCTCAACTCGTCCAAGATCAGCGGCGTCTGCGGCCGCCTGATGTGCTGCCTGCGCTACGAGTTCGAGGCGTACAAGGACTTTAAGAGCCGCGCGCCCAAAAAGAAGACGCTTATCGATACGCCGCTTGGCAAGGCGCGCATCCAGGAATATGACACGCCGCGCGAGCAGCTGGTGTTGCGCCTGGAGAACGGCAAAGTCTTTAAGGTCAACCTGGCCGACATGACCTGCTCTGAGGGCTGCAAAAAGAAGGCCGCCGAGCAGGGCTGCAACTGCCGCCCCGACTGCGTGACGCGCGATGTGCTCGAGCGTATCGAGTCGCCCGAGATGCGCCTGGCGCTTATGGAGCTCGATCGCGAGAACGGCGTCGACGTGGGCGATGGCCTGTCGAGCGCCGACCGTCTGGCGGGGACGACGATGCCCAAGCGCCGCCGTCGCGATGCGGACGCCGATACCCGTGCCGGTCAGAGCCAAGGCGAGGGTCGCGGCCGCGGTAAGGGTCGCGGCAAGGCCGAGGCACCCGAGGCCGAGGAGGCTGCCGGTGGACGTCGCCGCCGCAAGCGCTCGGGTTCGGGCGATGCCGGCGAGGCCGCTCCCGCGGGCAAGAACTCCCCCCGCGAGCGCGAGGCCCAGCAACCTCAGCAGCAAAACCGCGGCGGTGGCATGAATCCCACGCGCCGTCGCCGCCGCCATCTGTCGAGCGAGGAGCGCGAGGACGCCTTCCGCGCCGCAGCTGCCCGTGAAGCCGGTGCCGCTCCCAAGGGTGGTTCGGGTTCCGATACGCCTGCCGACAAGGGTGGCAAGCAGCGCAACGATGACGAGCGCGCCCCGCGTCCGCGTCGTCGCCATTCCTCGGGCACGCAGCAAAAGCCGTCGGTGCCCTCCGTGGCCGATCAGGTCTCGGATGGTGAGGTCAAGGTCACACGTCGTCGCCCCGGAGATGGCGGAGGGGCGGCTGCCAAGGCCGCGCGCGGCGCTGCTCGCGACGAACGCGAGTCGCGCGAAGATCGTGGTGGCGAGGGTTCGGCCGACCAGGGCCAGAAGCGCCGTCGCCGTCGTCGTTCCCGCAAGCCGCGTCATGATGGTGGCGAGGGTTCGACCCAAAACTCGTCCGCACCGCAACCGCCCACCGGCGAATAGTGCCCGCAAACGGATTTAACCTGCCTGGCCCCAAACGCGTCGGGGTACCATAGCGCTGAATCAACAACCCTCCCTGCGACCGAGCGTAGGGAGGGTTGTGTCGTGAAGAGACATTTGAATGTGTTGGGATGCCTGCAAGGTGCCGGCATCCTACCGTTTGCGGACGAATTGCTGCCGTTTGCCGAGCGGGCGGCGCACGAGGCGCTTGAGGCGTTGTCGCCCACGCGATGCGCCGGCTGCGAGCGCTCCGGCGCGCTTATTTGCCAAGACTGCTTGGCGGCGCTTGCGCTCATCGACCCGCGGCATAGCTGCACTCGATGCGGCGCCCCGTTTGGAGACTTGCTGTGCACCGAGTGCTCGGTTCAGGGTACGTCCTCGGCGATGGCCGAAGCACTCGACCGGTGCCTGGCATGTGCCGTTTACACGCATCCGCTGCCGCGGATCATTAAAGCGTACAAAGACGCGGGCGAGCGACGCCTGGCGCCGTATCTGGCAGAGCTACTATACGACACCGCCTTACATGCCCAGGTCGCGGCACCCGAACGCTTGGGCGGTGTGTTGTCCGGCGCCGATGCCGTGGTGTTTGTGCCCGCGACGGCGGCGGCGTTTCGGCGGCGCGGCTTCGATCATATGGAAGCCATCGCGCGCCCATTTTGCGAGCTGTCGGGTGTTCCGCTGCTCGACGCCCTCGTTAAGTACGGCCATGGCGACCAGCGTGAACTCGGTCGTGAAGAACGCCGTGAACGCGCCCGAGGCATGTACGAGACCGTTGAGGACGTGCGGGGCAAGCACCTGCTGCTTATCGACGACGTTATCACCACGGGTGCGACGATGGCGGCGGCTTCGGCGGAACTCAAGCGCGCCGGTGCCGCGGCCGTTGATGGCCTCGCTATCGCACGCGTTTGGTAGGGGTGATTCATATGGCGGTAACAATCAGGCAGTGCAACAAACCGACAAAAGAGCAGCTAGCGGCTTCCATAATCCTAACAGGCGCCTCGGCGCTACGCATGATGCGCGCCGAGCGCCGGCAGATGGGCTATATCGGCTGGAAGGACCTTGAGCCCGATGAAGAGCGCCGCGTGCTGTGTACGTCGTCGCCCTCGACCGAGGACATCTATCTTCCCGACTTGGTACGGATCGGGGCCAAA
>USMA01000120.1 GCA_900555765.1 uncultured Collinsella sp. | reverse complement strand
AGGATAGATACGGCGAAGAGCTGTTGGATGCGCTGCCGGAACTGATCTGGAATCTGCCGGAGGGACGGGTCTCTAAGACACGATATCAGTATCATGATACGCTGTCGGAGCGTTTTGCGCAGGCTTTTTGTGATACGCTGGGACAGTGGTGAGAGAAAAACGGCCTGATGATTACGGGACACTTGATGGGAGAAGGAACTCTGAAGGGACAGGCGGCGATCGCGGGAGAAATGATGCGTAACTACCGTGCGTTTCAGCAGCCGGGAATTGATGTCCTGGGGCGGCATAAGCTGGAGTTCCCGACGGCCAAGCAGTGCCAGTCCGCTGTTCGTCAGCAAGGCTCCAAGGGGATGATGAGTGAGCTCTACGGTGTGTCCGGATGGGACTTTGATTTCCGAGGATATAAGCTGCAGGGAGACTGGCAGGCAGCCATGGGCGTAACACTGCGGGTTCCCCACCATGCGTTATATACGTTTAACGGAGAATCCAAGAGAGATTATCCGGCGTCAATTCATTATCAGAATGCCTGGTATAAAAAGTATCATCGGATTGAGGATCATTTCGCGAGGGTGAATACCGTACTGAAGCAGGGAAAACCGGTCGTACGGATCGGTGTGATTCATCCGATTGAGAGCGTATGGCTGATACCGTATCTAAGCACATTGACATGACCACCGGCTCGCTGTGGCGCAATATTCCCCTGTTCGCCTTACCCGTGGCCGCCACGAGCATCTTGGAGCAGCTGTCGAACCTCATCGCCACGGTCATCATCGGAAACTTCTCGGGAGACCAGGGAACCCTCGCCATGGCGGCGGTCGGCTCCAATGTTCCGCTTACCAGTCTTATGCTCAACCTGTTTATTGGCATGTCGCTTGGCTCCAACGTGGTCATCGCCAACGCTATCGGCCGCAACGATCAGAACATGGTCAAACGCGCTGTTCATACCTCGATTTTAATGGCGCTCGTGGGCTTTGTCGTCATCGCCCTGGGCGAGATCTTTGCCGAGCCCATGCTCGCCGCACTCAACGTTCCCGCCGAAACCATGCCGCTCGCTTCGCTCTACCTGCGCATCTTTTTGCTCAGCCTGCCCTCGATCTTGCTCTACAACTTTGAAGCCGCGATCTTCCGCTCCGTCGGCATCACCCGCATGCCGCTGCAGGCGCTTGCCGTGTCCACCGTCCTCAACATTGGCCTGGACCTCATCTTTGTCCCCGTACTCCACTGGGGCGTCGCGGGCGTCGCCATCGCCACCGCCATCGCCTACACCGTCAGCGCCGCCACGCTCTTTATCCGCCTGCTCAAGACCGACTCCGTCGTCCGTGTCACCCTACGCGACCTGGCTATCGACCCCGTCGCCCTCAAGCGCATCGTCAAAATCGGCCTGCCCGCCGGCATCCAAAGCGCCGTCTTTGCCGTCGCCAACATCATCATCCAGTCTGCCATCAACAGCCTGGGCACCGAGGTCATGGCGGCATCGAGCGCCGCTATGAGCTTGGAGTACGTATGCTACAACCTGCTCAACAGCTTTAGTCAGGCCTGCACCACCTTTGTGGGACAAAACCACGGCGCCCGCCAGATCGACCGCTGCACCAAGACGCTCAAGGTCTGCCTGGTCGAAGGCGGCATCGTTGCACTCACCACGATTATCGTTATTGTCGGCCTGGGGCGCGAGATCCTATCGCTGTTCAACAGCGATCCCAACATCGTCTCGATCGGCTATATCCGCGTGTGCTCGATCTTCCCGGCGTACGCCTTTAGCATGTTCTACGAAAACATGTCAGGCTACCTGCGCGGCTTTGGTATCTCGCTCACGCCCGCCCTCATCACCATGATCTGCGTCTGCGGCATCCGCTTCTATTGGGTGTTCTGCGTGTTCCCGCACTTCCGCACCTTTGCGAACATCATGATGGTCTATCCCATCAGCTTGGGCACCACGGCGTTCTTTATGGTCGTGGCGGTGCTACTCTGCCACCCGGCACGCACCTATCGCGCCACCCAAGCCAAAGCGACAGCCCGCTAAACACCGCACTCAACGCCACGCCAGTCATTAATTGACAATATGCGAGCTCATATAGTCGATAAAGCGCCTCGTGGCGATAGGCATGGTGTCCCAGCTGCGCCAGGCCGCCACTACGTCGCGCGAGGGGGCGTGCACGATGGAACGTACGCGAATATCGGCACGCATGCCCTCCACAGTACGACGGTAGAGCATGCTCACGCCTAGGCCCTCCTCCACCATCGCCATGATGGTGTAGTCGTCGGTCACCTCGCTCATCACGTGCGGCGACAGCCCATGCGCCGCGAATGCATCGAGCACCAGGCTCTGTTCGCCCTCATCCAGCAGCACAAACGGCTCGGACGCCAAATCGGCGAGCGTCACCTTTTCCTTTGCCGTCAGCGGATGCGCAACAGGCAACAGCGCCACCAACTCGTCGTGATAGACCACGCGCTTCTCGAGCCCAGCGGTAAACCCACGTGCCGTAAAGCAAAAATCAACCACGCCATCGTGCACCCACTGGGCGTTGCGCGTGTAATCGCCCTGCTTGAGGGTAAAGCGTACGCCCGGGTGCAGGGCTCCAAAGTCGCGAATCACGCGCGGCAGCACGGTTCGACTCACGTTGGTAAACGTCGCGATACGAATATCAGTCGACGAAAGCCCCAGCAGCTCCTGGCGCTTGCCCTCAAGCTCAGCCTCGGCAGTCACGATCTGGCGCAGGTACGGCAGATATTGTTTACCGTCGCGCGTAAGCGAAACGCCCTGCTTACCGCGCTCGATAAGCGTGGTACCCAGCTCGCGCTCGAGCGCTTTGACGGCCTGGCTCACCGCACTTTGCGTATAGCCCAGTTCGTCCGCCGCGCGTTTCAGGCTGCCGCAGTCGACCACCATACAAACAATCTGATACCGCGATGCCATCGCGCCTCCACATCAATGCAGCCGTAAAACGTTTTGCCAGTACTTTTCCTAATGACATTAGTATTTCTTAATCATACTGAAGATACATTCGCTTTACTACATCCACATCTGGGAGCAGAATCCTTTTTACGAAACCGTTCTGTAACAAAAGGCGTCCCATGGATCGCAAAAAAGCAATCGCGCTCTCATTTTCCGTTCCCGTCGCATGGGGCCTTTCGTATCCCCTCATGAAGATCGGCATGGACAGCATGAACGCCACGAGCATCGTTGCGTTGCGCTGCATCATCGCCTTTGTGGCCTGCCTGCTGCTCTTCCACAAGCACGCGTTGCGCATCAACCGCGACCTTATGGTTCGCGCCGCCATCATCGGCGCCATTATGGCAACCGAGCTCACTTGCATGTGCCTGGGCTCCAGCCTCACCTCCGCCTCCACCGCCGGCTTTTTACAGAGCCTGACGGTCGTGATCGTGCCGTTTGCCAACGCCGCCCTGCTGCGTCGCGCCCCCGAGCGCAAAGTGCTCGTCGGCACCGCCATCGTCACCTGCGGCATGCTGCTGCTCTCGGGCGCCGACTTTACCAGTTTGAACCCGGGCGCGCTCATCATGCTGCTCTCCGCCTTTGTCTACGCCGGCCATATCATTGTGGCGAAGCGCTTTGTCGAAGATGTCGACCCGCTGGCTCTGGGCGTTTGGCAGCTGGGCTTTGGCGGCTTATTCTCGGGTATCGCCGCATTCACCTTTGGCGGTGTCACACTTCCCGGCACGCCGGGCGAGATTGTGGTCGTCGTCGCGCTCGCACTCATCTGCTCTGCCTATGGCTTTATCACCCAGACGCTCGTGCAGCCCCACGTGCCCGCCGAGACCACCGGCTTTGCCTTCTCGCTCGAGCCGGTCTGCTCTGCCGTCTTCTCGTTCTTCCTGGTCGGCGAGGTCCTGAGCCCCATCGCCTTCTTTGGCGCCGCCCTCATCCTTACCGGCGTCGTGGTGGCAACCGTCGAGCTTCCGCGCCTTCGCGCGCATGGACAGGCTCGCATGGCAGGAGCGCCCGAGCACGTCTCGTAGACCCCACTCTTCATACAGCCATGGCATAAAGGCAACCGGTGCGCCTTTACAATAGATGCCAACAGAGCATCTGCCATAAAGGAGCCCCATGGACACCGCAACTCGCGACCGCAACATAGCAACTTGGTTGGGCGATGCGCCGCAGCCGGTACGTGACACTACGAACCAGCTGCTCGAGCGCATCGCCCTTTTGCGTGCCGAGCAGACCATCTACCCGGCACAAGACGACATCCTCAATGCCCTCGCCTACACGCCGGCCGACCAGGTCAAGCATGTCAACTTAGGACAAGACCCTATCACGGACCCAACCAGGCCATGGGGCTGTCGTTCTCGGTCCCCGCAACGCAAACCAAGTTGCCGCCGAGTCTGCGCAACATCTATAAGGAACTCAAAGCCGATCTGGGTTGCCCCATTCCCGCCACGGGAGACCTAACCCCATGGGCACAGCAGGGCGTCCTGCTCCTCAACACCACGCTCACCGTGCGCGAGCATGCCGCCAACTCGCACGCCAAACTGGGCTGTTGCACGCTCTCCTACTACGTTAGCGAACGCTGCTGCCAGCTTCCCCTACCGGTCGTCTTTTTGGCATGGGGCCGCTTTGCCCAACAGATGGTCGAAGGCAAGCTCGCCGCGACCGGCGCGGGCAAGGCAACCGGCAAGTTCTGCCTGGCCTCTACGCACCCCTCGCCGCTTTCAGCCAACCGTGCCACGGCAGAACTCCCCGCTTTTATGGGGTCGCGTCCCTTCTCGGCAGCCAATCGGCTACTCGAACAGTACGGCTCGATCCCAGTCAACTGGACTTGCGTCGGC
>USMA01000119.1 GCA_900555765.1 uncultured Collinsella sp. | reverse complement strand
AGATTATGGGCATCGACAAACGTGGGCTCGTCGCCAAACTGGGAGAGCGTATGCTCCAGCAGGTTGTAGCTGCCGCCGTAGATGGTCTTCTGAGCCACTACGTGGTCACCGGCCTGGGCAAGAGCCTGCAGGGTATAGGTGATGGCAGCAGCACCGGAGGCGACGGCAAGACCTGCCACGCCACCCTCGAGGGCGGCGATACGGTCCTCGAAGACGCCCTGGGTGGAGTTGGTCAGACGGCCGTAGATGTTACCGGCATCGGCAAGACCAAAGCGGTCGGCGGCGTGCTGGGAGTTGCGGAACACATAGCTCGTGGTCTGGTAGATAGGCACGGCACGGGAGTCGGATGCAGGATCGGCGCTCTCCTGGCCAACGTGCAGCTGCAGGGTATCGAAACCAAAGGTGTGCTCGGGGTTGTTGATGAACTGGCTCATGATGATCTCCTTGATCGAACGAAAGCAAATTAATAGAGAGAAGTAAGTCGCTGTCTCCTGATCACGCCAACGGGCGCAAACAGGAGCCCGGCATTCGTCTTGGTAAGCAATTCATATGCGGGCCTCCTTTCGCATCCCAGTTCCGTGGTTGGCTTAATTACCTACCGCCTTTGTGTGTTTTGAATAGTACGAGCATTGTTTCCCTCGGTCAATCACTTAAAAGCGCTAACTTGTTATCTGTTTTATAGATAGCAATCGAAAGGATGACGTCGATGACCCTTCAGCAGCTTCGTTTTCTGATTGCCGTGGCAGAGTCCGGCTCAATTAACGCCGCAGCTCAGCGCCTCTATACCGCTCAGTCCAACATCTCAAACGCCGTCAAAAGCCTGGAACAGGAGCTCCACCTGGAGATCTTTACGCGCTCCAGCCGCGGCGTCGCGCTCACCAACGACGGCACCGCGCTTTTGGGCTATGCGCGTCAAGTCGTAGAGCAGGCCGATATGCTCGAGGCCCGCTACGAGGACGGCGGCACGCCCCAGGCGCGCCTTGCCATCTCGGCCCAGCATTACGCCTTTTCGGTCGAGGCCTTCGTCAACGTCGTCGAGCGCTGCCGGGACGACAAGTTCGAGTTCATCATGCGCGAGACCACCACATCGCAGATCATCGATGACGTCCGCGCATTTCGCAGCGATATCGGCATTCTGTATCTGGATGACTTTAACGCCCGCGTTCTGCAGAAGGCCTTCGCCGATGCCCGCGCAAGCTTCCATCCCCTCTTCGACGCGACGGTCCACGTCTTCGTTAGCGAGCGCCACCCGCTCGCACGCCGCCCACAGCTGTCCCTTGCCGACCTTACACCCTATACGCGCTACAGCTTTGAGCAAGGCGCCTCGAACTCCTTCTATTACGCCGAGGAACCTTTTAGCTATATCCCTTGCGACCGCAACATACGAATCTCGGACCGCGGAACACTTACTAACTTACTTATCACGTCGAACGGCTACACCCTGTCGACCGGTGTCCTCTCCAATGAAATGCAATGGGGTATGGCATCGATCCCGTTAGCAGACGCCCCAACGATGCACGTAGGCTATATCATGCACGACGAGCGCAAGCCCTCTCCCCTCTTGCAGCAATACCTCGACGAGCTCAACCGCATCATCCATGCCAACTAACTGTCGGAAGACGGGGTAGAAATCGTAGATTGTTAGCCCCCGGCGGGCATGGCGCTACAATGGTCACTCACACGAAACGTACCCAACGAAAGGAAGCCCGTGAAGGTCATCATCTACACCGACGGCTCGGCCCGATCAAATCCGGGACGCGGCGGCTACGGCGCCGTGCTCAAATACACCAACCCCGCCGGCAAGACTTTCACCTCTGAGCTTTCGCGCGGCTACGCCAAGACTACCAACAACCGCATGGAACTCATGGCGGTCATCGTGGCGCTCGAGGCGCTCAACCGCCCCTGCGAGGTCGAGGTCCATTCCGATTCGCAGTACGTCGTCAACGCTTTCAATAAACACTGGATCGACGGCTGGAAAAAGCGCGGGTGGAAAACTGCCAACAAGCAGCCCGTTAAGAACCGCGACCTGTGGGAGCGCCTGCTTGCCGCCAAAAGCAAGCATAAGGTGGAGTTCATCTGGGGTAAGGGTCACGCCGGCCACGAGCTCAACGAGCGCTGCGATGAGCTCGCCACCACGGCGGCCGACGGCAGTAACCTCGATATCGACACCGGCTTTAACGAGAGCGACCTGTAACGGCGTTTTCGCACGCTATTTCCTGCCCCCTCGCGCTACACTCATCCTGTAAACCGAACGGCACGAGGGGGATACATGCTGCGTATAGCGACCATCGGCACATCCATGATTACCGACGACTTTATCCAGGTCGTCAACGCCAACGACCAAGCCGCGTTTGTGGGCACGCTCTCGCGCGATGCCGAGCGCGGCGCCGCCTTTACCGCCGAACACGGCGGCGAGCGTAACTTCACCGCACTTGACGAGCTTGCGTCCGCCGACGACGTCGACGCCGTCTACATCGGCAGCCCCAATGCGCTCCACTACGAGCAGGCCCTTGCCTGCATCGCCGGTGGCAAGCACGTCATCGTCGAGAAACCCTTCTGCGCCACCGAAGCGCAGGCGCTGGAAGTCTTCCGCGCTGCCGAGGCAGCAGGTGTCGTGGCCCTCGAGGCCATGCGTCCCCTCCACGATCCCGCCTTCCACGCCATCGAGGACGCCCTGGGCGAGATCGCCCCCATCCGCCGCGCCTCATTGCGCTTTGGCAAGTATTCCTCGCGCTACAACGAGATTCTCGCGGGACGCGCCACCAATATCTTCGACTGCAATATGGCATCGGGTTCCCTCATGGACATTGGCGTCTACGCCGTCGAGCCCATGGTCGAGATTTTCGGCATGCCCTCCGGCCTTACGAGCATGACTACTCTGCTCGACCCCACCACGCGACAGCTCACGCACGGCCCCATCGACGGCTGCGGTTCCATCCTCGCCAGCTACGGCGGTGGCCGGATCTCCGTCGAGCTCGCGCACTCCAAGATTACGAATGACCTGCTGCCCTCGCAGATCGAAGGCGAGCGTGGCACCATCCAGATCGACCATCTGTCCACGCCCCGCAACGTCCGCATCGACTATCGCGGCGACGTCGTACGCGGCTCGGCGACCGAGGCACCGCGCGAACAGGGCGACAACGGCCGCGTGCTCGACCTGCCCAAATCGAGCAACACTATGGAATACGAACTCACAGACTTTATCACCGCCATCGGCGGCATCGATAACGTTAAGGAAGAGATTTGGGAGACCCCGGCGGGACGCCACGAGCTTGGCCACTACCGCGATGTCACACTCGTCTCACTGCGCATCATGGATGCCGTGCGCCAGCAGGCCGGCATAACCTTCCCGGCCGACGCAGGCAAGCAGGCATAGCTATGGGCCTCTTCGATACGTTCTTCTCCAGCGTCACCGGCGGCAGTCGAGAGCCTCAAAAACCATCAAACGTCGAGCTCGAGCTGCGCCGCAGGCTTACTGTGCTCGCAAGCGACGAGGCCACTCAAGACACTCCCCTGCGCTATTTCCTGCGCTGGGCGGGGCAAGTCCAGGGCGTTGGCTTTCGCTTTACCAACACCAACCTCGCGCAGGCACGCGCGCTCACCGGCTGGGTGCGTAACATGGAAGACGGCTCAGTCGAGATGGAGATACAGGGGGCTCCGGCAAATATCCTATCTCATCTCGAGGCGCTTCATGCCTCCTACGAGCGTATGGGAACGCGTTTTCGCCTCGTAGACGCCCAGGCCCGAGCCCCACTTGCCAATGAAGACGGTTTCACGCCTCGTTATTAGTATTGTGTGCTAAATACGGTATCATTTACCTACGACCGTTGATAGAAAAGAGGCGAGGCGCATGGCGGTGCAAAGAAGGAATACCAGGCAGCGAAAGCTGGTTCTTGACGCCGTGCGCCAAAGCTATAACCATCCCACCGCCGACGAAATCTACAACGTCGTGCGCGCGCAGGATGACAAAATCAGCCGCGGCACGGTCTACCGCAACCTCACTCTCAAGCCCGCCGCCGGCGAGATTCTCTCCATCACGACGCCGGGCGGCAGCCGCTTCGATCGCACGATCGAGCCGCATGCGCATATCATCTGCACCTCGTGCAGCCGCGTCATCGACGTACCGCTCCCCTTCGATGCCCAGCTCGACGCCAAGGCATCCGAGCAAATCGGCTGGCACGTCACATCGCACTACACCATCTTCGAGGGTCTCTGCCCCGACTGCCGGTAGATGTCTGGGACATGCCTTAAAATCCACCTTTCTGCACTCTGCAGCAAAAAGAGATTCCTAGGCATGCCACATATATCTACTCGGCGAGCAGGCGACGCAGTTCTTCTTCGACCGTGCGCACGTAGCGGACGCGGTCGTTGATGCCACACATAGAGGGATTGCAGCTCTCCATTAGATAAGGATGGCCCACTACGTTGAGCATGTCGCGGTCGTTTTCGTTATCGCCAAACGCCATCATCTCGTCGGGCGAAATTCCCAGGGCACGACCGTAATCGGCAAGCGCGGAACCCTTGCCCGAACCAAAGCCGATAAAGTCCGTCCATTCGGTTCCCGACGTCATCACATCGACTCGGTCGCTAAAGCGACGCACGAAATACTCCAGCGCTGCCGGCTGCTCTGTCTCGAGCGTTTGAAACGCAATCTTAATGACGTCCTCGTCAATGTCCTCGGGACGGTCGACCACCGCCACATCGCAGTGGACCTCATAGCGCAAATGGTCGACGAACGCATCGTTGCCGCTCATGGTGTAGAGGTGTCCCTCACACGAAAGGATCACGTCGGCA
>USMA01000118.1 GCA_900555765.1 uncultured Collinsella sp. | reverse complement strand
ATTGTCGCCTTGGGCGTCGCGCAGAGTCGGCCGGTTACGGCGTTTGGTAAAACGCCGTAACTACTCCCGTGCTCCGTACTGCTCGTAGTAGGCGTCGATGGCGGCCTTGAGCTCGTCATCGATGACAACCTTGCCGTCGATCTCGTGGTTGTAGAGGGTCTCGACGACCTCGGCCATGGAGACGATGCTCGCGACGGGGAAACCGTACTTGGCCTCGATCTCCTTCTGCGCGGTAGTCACGCCACCCTTGCCGACCTCCATGCGGTTGAGGGACACGATCAGGCCCTTGATCTCGACATCGGCAGCAGCCTTGACCTTGGGATAGGTCTCGTCGATGGACTTGCCGCTGGTGGTGCCGTCCTCGACCATGACCACACGGTCGCCGTCCTTGGGTTCATAACCCAGCAGGTTGCCCTTATCGGCACCGTGGTCCTTGGCCTCCTTGCGGTCACAGCAGTACTTGACCTCCTTGCCGTACAGCTCGTGGTAGGCAATGGCGGTAACAACAGCCAGCGGAATACCCTTGTAGGCCGGCCCAAACAGGACGTCAAAGTCGTCGCCAAAGTTATCGTGGATGGCCTGGGCGTAATACTCGCCCAGCTTCTTGAGCTGATAGCCCGTCACGTAAGCGCCGGCGTTCATAAAGAACGGGGACTGACGGCCGCTCTTGAGCGTAAAGCTGCCGAACTTAAGAACGTCGGACTCGACCATGAACTTGATGAACTCTTGCTTGTAAGCCTCCATGCGGGCTCCTCTCGTAATCGCGTACGTGCTCTTCATTTTAGCGCAGGCGAGGCGTCGATGTGGGCGTTCTTTGGAGCCACGGCATTCTGTAAAGTCCTTGTCAGGGGAAATGGTTTTCCGAACAATAGGGTTGACATGGCAAACCCCCTCATCAAGAATACGGGCGGATTAAAAAGGGGTACGAGATACCCAAAGCGCGCTGCGCTCAGCCTTTAGGAGGTGTGCCATGGAAGGCAGTCCTAGTCGAAAAACCTGCATGTCGCCCTCGGCACGCCGCGAGGACTCCGCACACGCATAAACGCCACCGGCAGATCACCAAAACCACCACAAAGGCGCGCTGCACCCTTTGTAGGCTCAAGAGCTTGACGTGAGCGACATCTAGGTTTTTTGAAGCAAATACGACACGTACGCTAACTCCCTTCAACAAGGAGGACCCTATGCTGATGCTCAAAACCGTCACGGTACTCGAAGCCATCTCCAAGCGCCGCCGCACGGCGCGCCCTGCCGCTCATACCGGCCTGTCCAAGAACACCATATTCGCCGCCACCCATAGTGCCGAGGACGCCCTCGTACTGCTTGACGCCACGGCAAACGGCCTCACCGTCGAGCAGGCAACTGAGCGCCTGAACGCCGTCGGCCCCAACACCATCGAGGCAACGACCAAAACGCTCGCCCGCCGCATCGCCGACGCGTTCATCGATCCCTTCGCCGGCATCCTCGCCGCGCTCGCGCTGGTCTCGCTCTACATCGACGTGCTCGCCGTGCCCGAACCGCAGCGCGACCCCTCCACGGTCATCGTCATAGGCATCATGCTGCTGGTATCGGGCGGCATGAAGTTTATCCAGGAAGCCCGCAGCGGCAATGCGGCAGAGGCCCTCAAGGACCTGGTCTCCAACACTTGCACCGCCCTGCGCGACGGCGAGCGCATCGAGATCCCCTTCGACGAGCTCGTCCCCGGCGATGTGATCCGCCTCTCTGCCGGCGATATGGTGCCGGCAGATGCCCGCATCATCACCGCGCGCGACCTGTTTGTGATCGAGTCCGCACTCACCGGCGAGAGCGAGGCCGTCGAGAAGACCGCTGCCATCACCGTCGTCGAGGGCGCCGACGGCTCCGCACTGCCGCTCTCTGCCTGCAAGAACATCGTCTTTACCGGCACCTCCGTGCAAAACGGCACCGCCATGGCGCTTGTCGTTGCCACCGGCTCGGACACCTACCTCGGCGGCATCGCCAAGATGCTCAACGGGCGCGGCGAGAAGAGCGCGTTTGACCGCGGCGTCTCGAGCGTCTCCATGTTGCTCGTACGCCTCATGCTCGTTATGGCGCCGGCCGTCTTTGCCATCAACGCCGCCACCAAGGGCAACGTCATCGACGCGCTGCTGTTCGCCACGAGCGTGGCCGTGGGCATCACGCCGCAAATGCTTCCCGTCATCGTGACCACGAGCCTATCGCAGGGCGCCAAGGACCTCGCCCGTCGCCAGGTTATCGTCAAGGAGCTGCCGGCGATTCAAAACCTCGGCGCGATGGACGTCCTGTGCTGCGACAAGACCGGCACCCTCACCGAAGACCGCATCGTGCTCGAGCGCTATCTCAGCACCGACGGCAACGAAGACGCACGCGTGCTGCGCCATGCATTTTTGAATAGCTTCTTCCAAACCGGCCTCAAAAACCTTATCGACCTGGCCGTAATCGACCGTGCCGATGTGACGCCCTCGACCGTCGTGCCCGATTCTATGCTGGGCCAGAGTCTGCGCGACCGCTATACCAAGGTCGACGAGGTTCCCTTCGATTTCTCGCGCCGTCGCCTGAGCGTAGTTGTCGCCGACGCCCAAGGCAAAACCCAGATGGTTACCAAGGGCGCTGCCGAGGAAATGCTCGAGATCTGCTCCTTTGTCGAGATCGATGGCATCGCGCAGCCGCTCACCGACGAGAAGCTCGCCCAGATTCGCAAGCAGGTCGCCGGACTTACCGCCGAGGGCCTGCGCGTGATTGCCGTGGCGCAGAAGACCATTCCGCGCTGCGTGGGCGAGTTTGGCATTGCCGATGAGTGCGACATGGTGCTGATGGGCTTTTTGGCCTTCCTCGATCCGCCTAAAGCAAGTGCCGCGGGCGCCGTCGCCACCCTTGCGGCCAAGGGCGTGGCGGTCAAGGTCCTGACCGGCGACAACGACCGCGTCGCCGCCACCGTCTGCGAGCAGATCGGCATCGACGCGAGCAACGTCTTGCTCGGCTCCGAGATCGATGCGCTCGACGACGCAGAGCTTGCCGAGCGTGCCGAGAAAACCCACCTCTTCGCCAAGCTCTCGCCGCTGCAGAAGGCGCGCCTAGTGCGCGTCATGCGCGAGTTGCTCGGCCACACCGTGGGCTTTATGGGCGACGGCATTAACGACGCCGCCGCCATGCGTGCGAGCGACTGCGGCATCTCGGTCGATTCGGCCGTCGACATTGCCAAGGAATCCGCCGATATCATCTTGCTTCAGAAGGACCTGGGTGTGCTCGAGCGCGGCATCATCGAAGGCCGCCGCACCTACGGCAACCTACTCAAGTACCTCAAGACCACGGTGAGCTCCAACTTTGGCAACGTGCTGTCCGTGACCGTCGCGAGCCTGTTCTTGCCGTTTTTGCCCATGAGCGCCCTGCAGCTGGTGCTGCTGTCGCTCGTCTACGAGATCGTGTGCATCGCGCTGCCGTGGGACACCGTCGATGACGCCTGGACTGCCCGCCCGCGCGCCTGGGACGCCGCGTCCATCAAGGGCTTTATGCTCGAACTGGGCCCCGTGAGCTCGCTGTTTGACATCGTGACCTTCGCTGCGCTCTTCTTTGTGGTGTGCCCCGCCGCCGTGGACTCAAGCTGGTCCGAGCTTGCCGCCGCGGGCGACGTCACGGGTATGGCGACCTTCGCCGCGATCTTCCAGAGCGGCTGGTTTGTCGAGTCCATGTGGTCGCAGACACTCGTGGTCCACATGCTGCGCTCCCCGCATCTGCCGAGCCCGCGCGACCACGCCGCGCCCGCACTGTGCGTTCTTACCGTGCTGGGCCTGGCGCTCGTCACATGGCTGCCGGCAAGCCCCATCGCCGATGCGCTCGGCCTCATGGCACTGCCCGCGAGCTTTTTCGCGCTGCTCGTCGGCATCGTCACCGCCTACATCGCGCTCACTCAGCTGGCAAAGCGCCGCTACATTGCACGCCACGGCGAGCTGCTGTAGCAAGCAGACGGAAAACACCCTGCCAGTTGCCGTTGCCACTACCACAGCTGCCAGCGCCCCTGCCACTGCCGTTGCCTCTGCCGCCGCCGCAATCTATCCCCTCAGCAATTGCGGTGAAATAGTTCCTGTTTAAAGCCTCGTGACTTTAATTTAGGGACTATTCCACCGCAACTTATTGGAGGATTAGCTAGTCCTTGGGCGTCCAGGACCAGAAGAAGTTGATAAGGGCCACACGCGAGGCGGTATCGGTCTTCTTGTTGATTGAGGAAATGTGGCGATAGAGCGTGGAGCGCGAAAGGAAGAGCGTTGTGGCGATGTCCTGAACGCTCTGGTCCGAAACGACCAAGACCTCAAGAATATCGCGCTCGCGCTCTGTAAGCCCAAAGGTGGCGACGAAAGCATCGAGGCGTTCATCGGACGTGAGCTCCGCTGCCTCCACGGGCTCGGGGTCGGAGCATGTGGGCGCAAGATCCCCACCAAGATCGTCGGTGGCAAGCGGCAGGCCATCCTGCATCACGGCATCATCGGCTCGTTGCCCCAACTGCCCCAGCAGCGTAATCGCAATGCCCACAAACATCACGAGCGCCGCACCGACCGCAGCCAGCACGTTTTGACTCGAGATAATCGCCACCGCCGACGCCGTCACGAGCATCGAGCACACGGTGTTGACGACGCGACCCATGCACGGCCAAAAATATGACCAGCGCGCATAGAGCGAGACGGCGGCATATTTTGTGGTAAAGAACACCACGAAAAAGCCCGAGCCCAGATAAAAAATGATCGTGGCAGCGAGCGCGTTGCCACCATTGCCGTCGACGATGAGCACAAAGAACGAAAGCGTGGACAGTATGGCGGCACATGTCATGCCGATATTCATATA
>USMA01000117.1 GCA_900555765.1 uncultured Collinsella sp. | reverse complement strand
GTCGCTGATGGCATCGCCCAGCTCCTGCGTGTGCTTGAGCAGCTCGTCGAGCACGCCAGCCAGCAGCGCGCGCGAGTGCGTCACGACATGCTCTTCGGTATCCTCGCCGCGCTCCACACGGGTCATATCGCCATCGAGCTCGCTGGTCATATCGGGGCTCGTGATGCGCGGGGCAAACTGCGTCAGCGCGTCAATGATGGCGATGCCCAGCTGGCTCGGCTCAACGGGATCATTTTTGAGATAGCGCACGGCGTACAGGCGCTCGATGATGCTCGCGCGCGTGGACTTGGTACCCAGGCCGCGCTTTTCCATCTCCTGCACGAGCTTGCCCTGGCTGTAGCGCGCGGGCGGCTCGGTCTGCTTGGCCTCGAGCTTAATGTCGAACACGTCGACCGTATCGCCCTGCTCCAGCGGCGGCATCTGCTCGTCGCGTTTAAGGCCGTACGGATAGGCCTCGCGGAAGCCAGGGGTCACGAGCACGTCGCCCGAGGCCACGAACGGCTCGCCGTTGACGTCGAGCTCGAGCTTGGTGTTCTCGATGGTCGCGGGACCCATGAGCGTTGCCAGGAAGCGGCGGGCGATGAGGTCGTAGAGCTTGCGCTGGCCGCCGTCGAGCGTGGACGGATCGCCCTCGCCCGTGGGATAGATAGGCGGGTGGTCGGTGGTCTCGACCTTACCGCGCGTGGGCTTCATGGGACCGGCGAGCACCTTTTTGCACACGGGTGCCAGCGCCGGGTTGATCTTTGCCAGGTCGCTCACCACGGCGCCCAGATCGAGCGTCGCGGGGTACACGGTATTGTCGACACGCGGGTAGCTGATGAGACCGGCCATGTAGAGGGACTCGGCGATGCGCATGGTGCGCGCAGGCGAGATGCCCTCGGCCGCGGCGGCAGCCTGCAGCGAGGTGGTCGCAAACGGCGTGGGCGGCTGCTGCTTACGCGAGCGCTTGGTCACCGCGGCAACGGTCGCCGTCGTAGCGCCGTCAACGTGGCCGTACGCCGTCTCGGCAGCATCCTTGTCGGTAAAACGCGCCGTCTTGTGCGCAATCTTAAAGCGGTCGTCCTCGGCGGCGCCCTGTGCGGCACCCATGCCGCGAATCTGCCAATAGTCCTCGGGCACAAACGCCATGCGCTAGAGCAAGCGCTCGCCCACCAGGGCAAGCGTCGGTGTCTGCACGCGGCCGGCAGAACGCACGTTGCCAAAGCCGCCAAACTTGGCGAGCGTCAGGTAGCGCGTGAGCACCGCGCCCCAAATGAGGTCGATGTGTTGACGGCTCTCGCCGGCGTCGGCCAGATTCTGGTCGAGCGAGACGAGATTATCGAAGGCCTGCGTGATCTCGGCCTTGGTAAACGAAGAGTACTGGGCGCGGGCAACCGGCAAGTCCGGCGCAACCTCGCGCACCTTGTTGAGAGCGTCCGAGCCGATCAGCTCGCCCTCGCGGTCGAAGTCCGTGGCGATGATGACGCTGTCGGACTTTTTAGCGAGGTTCTTGAGCGAACGAATGAGCTCCTTCTCGGCCGGTAGCTTAATGACGGGCGCCCAGGTGAGGTAAGGCAGGCTCTCGAGCTTCCAGCCCTTGATGGAAATGCCATCGGCAAGGAACGGCTTACGCTTGGTGTCGTAAGGCGGACGAGCCAGGCCATCGGGCATATCGGCCGGCAGCATCTCGCCGTCCTCGGTCACCGAATACCAGCCCAGCTTTTTATCGAACAGCACGCTGTCGAAAAAATCGGGCGCAAGGATGTGACCGGCAAGGCCGATTGTCACGCACTCCTCGCCCTTCCACTCAAAACGGTAGATGGCGGTGTTGTACACCTTGTCCTTTTTGGGCTTACCCGTGGACAGCCGCTCGGCGATCTGACGCGCGGCGTCGTTTTTCTCGGCGATGATGAGCTTCAAAAGAGGCTCCTATCTCGTATCTCTGCGGCTACGCCCGCCCGTATGGCGGCCGACTTACGCCCTTGCTTGCTCAATCTGCCCGATGAGCCAATCGCACCAGGCATCCATGCCCTCGCCCTTGCGCGCGCTCACGGCAAACCGCGGCGCCTGCGGATTGAGGTCATCGAGTGTCTTAGTATACCTATCCATGTCAAAATCGAAAGCCGGAGCCACGTCGACCTTGTTGAGCAGCTGCGCGCCGGCGTGTTGGAAGATGCCCGGGTACTTGATGGGCTTGTCGTCGCCCTCGGGCACCGAGAGAATCATGATGGACAGGTTCTCGCCCAGGTCAAAGTCGACCGGACAGACCAGATTGCCGACGTTATCGATAAAGATAACATCGATGTTTTGAAGACCCACTGCCTGATCGAAGGCGCCGACGGCCTCCATAATCATGTTGCCCTCGAGGTGGCACAGGCCGCCCGTGTTGATCTGGATGGCGGGCATGCCGGCTTCCTTCATGGTGATGGCGTCGACGTCCGAGGCGATATCGCCCTCGATGACGGCGCAACGCAGGCCCGCCTTGTCGCGCAGGCGCTCGTTGGTGCCCAAAATCGTGGTGGTCTTACCCGAGCCGGGGCTCGACAAGACGTTGATCACATAGGTGTTTGTCTCTTTAAATCGCTGACGCAGCTGATCTGCCAGGCGCTCATTGCGCGACAGAATCGGCGACGCGATATCAATCGTTTTCTCGGCCATACTCGGCACTCCTTACTTTGGCCCCTTTATACCCCATCACCAGATGGCTAGCGGGCTAATCTTCGGGGGTTTCGATTTCGATACTTGCGATGTCGAGTTCGCGGCCGTGCAGCAGGCGCACGTTGGCGCCGCCACATTGGGGGCAGCGGCAATGGAAACGGTCGTGATCGAAGACCTCGCCGCAGTCCAGGCACTCGCTTTGTGGATGGACTTCCTCCACGGCAAGCTCGCAGCCGCGCGTGAGCGGATCCTCGTCGCGAAACGTCTCCCATGCAAAGTCGAGCGCCTCGCGCACGACCTCGGTCATATCCCCGATACGCAGCGTTACCAAAACGGCGCGCGAGGCCCCCGCCCCACGCGCCGCGCGAATCACTGTATCGAGTATGCCGTTGACAATGCCAACCTCGTGCATACCGATTTACTCCTCGCTGTCCTCTTCGTCGTCCGAAAACAGGTCCAGACGGCTCACAAACAAGCCCTCCTTGCCCTCGCGCGCGGTAATGACCACGCGGGCGATGGCGAGCGAAATCTCGTAGAGCGAGAGCAGAGCGCCATACATGAGGCCCAGCGTAACGGGCGAGCCATCGGGCGTAATCACAGCCGAGCCCGCAAGCAGGCCAACGTATACGTAACGCCAGGCGCTGCGGAAAGCCGCATAGGACACGATATGGAAGACGGACAGGTAAAAGATGATGAGCGGTAGCTCAAATGCCACACCAAAGCCAATCATAAAGAGCAGCTCCATGTTGACGTAGTTCTCCAGGTCGGGCAGTGCCGTGGCGACGGCAGAGGTCTCGCCGATGAGCCACTCAAAGCCCGCGGGGATGATGATGAAGTAGCAGAAGATGGCACCCAGGAAGAACAGCACCGTCGAGGCGAGCACCGTGGGCACGACCCACTTGCGTTCGTTGGGGCGAAGCGCCGGCAGGAAAAATGCCAGAATCTGCCAGATGATCATGGGCGTGCACATGACCACGGCCATCTTGATGGCCAGCGAGAAGCGCAGGCCAAAGCCGCCGAGCGTGGTGGTGATGTAGAACTTACCATCCGGCACAAAGGAGCGGATGGGATCTTCCAGGATGTCGAGCACCACGGGCGTGGCGAAATACAGCACGATGGCTGCGGCTAACACCGAGACGACCACGATGGTCAGGCGGCGACGGAGCTCTCCCAGGTGATCGAAGCGCGGCATTCGCGCAGGTCCGATAGGCATTACTCATCGCCTCCCTTCGGGGCATCGGCAGCGGCATCGTCCTCGGCCTCGAGCTCGCGGGCGAGCTGGTCGACGACGGCCTTGCGCTTGCGGGGACGACGGGCGTAGAGGTCAGCCGTCGTGGGCTCTGCCGGCTCGGGCTCGGGCTCGGGCTCTGCAGCAGGCTCGGACTCGACAGCGGCATCGGACTCGACGGACTCGGCACCCACGGCTTCAGTCTCCTCAGCAGTACCTTCGCCCTCAGCAGCACCCTCGCTTGCGGCCTTCTCGGCGGCAAGGCGGGCACGGCGCTCGGCAAAGGTCTCCTTCTTTGCGGGCGCAGCCGTCTCGACGGCATCCTCGTCCGCATCGGAATCGTCGTCGGTCGCAGCAGCCTTCTTGGGCTTGACCGGGGCCGACGCGGCCTCGCTCACCGGATCGATGATCTCGGACTGAACAACAGCCGTCATCTTTTCCTGCGTCTCGCGGAACTGACGGATGGCACGGCCGATCGTGCGGCCCATCTGCGGGAGCTTATCCGGGCCAAACAGCAAAAAGCCGAAGACCACGATGATCGCGAGCTCACCCTCTCCAATACCAAACACACATACCTCCAAGGCTCGATGTGAGTCGAGCCCGCACCGCGCCATTCGGCCGGAACTCGTCTATTCATTCGGTCAAGTATAGCGCCCGGACGCCAAAACGTCCGAGCGCATCACAAACATATGCCAAACGGCACGCCCTTTTGGGGGCAAAGATTATGCAGCGGTGATCGAAATCTCCTGGTCGACACCCAACAGCTGAACCACGCGCATCACCGGGGGCTGCACATTGGTGCAGCTAAAGCGCTTACCGTGGTCGGCCGCGTGGTGCGCGGCGCCCACGAGCACGCCAATGCCCGTCGAGTCGATGTAGCTCACCTGGGCAAAATCGAGCTCAACGGCCTCGGAGGGCTGCTCGAGCGCCAGGTCGATGGCATTGCGCAGGCTATCGGCGTTAGAGATATCGATCTCGCCGGTTACCTTAAT